>NZ_JAYWCK010000071.1:0-80479 GCF_043780635.1 Flavobacterium sp. | reverse complement strand
AACTTAAAAATACAAAATAAGGAGCAGAAAAACTAGTTTTCTACTCCTTATTTATTAATCAATTAAGTACTAAAATGACTTTTTCAGTGCCCTCGATTTTCATCGCAGGTTTAACAAATTAAATTATTATGATTACAATCTATTAAAAAACTTTTTAAAATATTCTTAATCTAAATATCAAAAATATATAATTGATTTATTCTTCTGAAACGATTGCAGTGTTTTTATCACTAGATACTTTTAATACTGTAGCTACTCCTTTATCATTTATCATAGTCATATTTAATACGTCTAATTTTGCTAAATCTTTAGATACCAAACCACTAAACTGATTATAAGAAACATTCATCTCTTTTAGGTTTTTCAATTTTTCCAAATCAAAAGGAACTTGGCCATTCATTTTATTATCAAACAAACTTAATTGTTGAAGGGCTGTTAAATTTGATACCGAAGCACTCAATTTACCTGTTATTTGGTTACTGTTTAAAAGCAATACTTTTAAATTTTTTAACTCATATATAGAAGGTGGAATCTGACCTTCAATTTCATTATTATATAAAGACAAGGTTTCTAAATTGCTCAATCCCCCAATTTCAGAAGGTATGTTTCCTGAAAAATTATTCATAAACAGAGCCAAAGTTTTCAATGAATTTAGCTCTCCAATTGAAGCTGGGATTGATCCGGATAATTTATTAAACGATAAATTAAGTGACTCCAATGATTTCATATTCCCAATAGTAGAAGGAATGTTTCCTGAAATAGAATTTTTATATAAGTTTAGAGTTTTCAAATAAATTAAGTCCGAAACTTCTGAAGGCAAAACTCCAACTAAATTATTGTTAGGCAATTGAATTGATATAACCTTATCATCTTGGATTCCTATACCATACCAAGATGAAACAGGGGATTTCAAATCCCATTTTGAAGTCCAATTTGCTCCATTTGTAGCATTGTACAATTTTATTAGTGCGCTTTTTTCAGAAACTGACACATCTGCTTTCATTATAAACGAAAACATCATTATTAACAATAGTGTGTATATATTTTTCATAATGCCCCTTTTTTTGAATTAATTACAAGCTAAAGTACATTCAAAATCGTCAACAAACAAATATAATCGATGAACTACACAAATTAAAAATATTAAATAAATTTTTTCTTACAATAATTATAAATGAAATGAAAATAATGTTTCAAATCATAAATATTTTTAATCCTCAAAGAAAAAAATTAATACATTTGATTTACTAACTTTAAATATAATAGTATGGAATTTAACTTATTAGCAGTTTTAGTTGCAGCATTATCCTCATTTCTAGTAGGATTTATTTGGTATAATCCAAAAGTTTTTGGAACCATTTGGATGAAAGAAGCAGGTTTGACCCAAGAACAACTTGAAAAAGGGAATATGTTGAAAATCTTTGGGCTTACGTTTGTATATTCATTTATGTTTGCTTTTATGATGCCTACTTTAGTGATTCATCAAATGGGCGCTATAAGCATGGTTGGAGGTCCTCCGTTAATTGAGGTTGCCAAACCTTCCTATGTAGCATTTATGGCAGATTATGGTGATGTTTTCCGCACTTTTCAACACGGTGCTCTTCATGGCTTTTTATCGGGAATATTTCTAGCTACACCAATCATTGCAATAAACGGATTGTTTGAACACAGAACATGGAAACATATTCTTATTCAAGCTGGTTATTGGATAGTTACTATGACAATAATGGGTTCAATTATTTGTGGCTGGAAATAATTTTAACATTTAATTACAATATAATCGCTCTACATTTGTGGGCGATTTTTTTTATTTGAAAACACCACTATCTATAGAAATATATTCTTCTGTTTCAGAACTTCCAGAAAACTGGAATGATTTTGCTATTGAAAACATTTTTTTAAGTAAGGAATATTTAGAAATTTTAGAGAAATCAGCTCCAATAAATATGTTTTGCCATTTTATCGGATTGTTTAAAGAAGGTGAATTGGCTGGAATCACTCTTTCACAATTTTTAGACTTAAACAAGCTGGAATCTTTTGGAGAGCGCGATAAGTGTTTGAAAAATGCTATTCGAAATACATTTTTGAAAAACCTTTGTTCCCACATTCTAATTATTGGAAACAATATGCTAACAGGGCAAAATGCCTTTGCATTTTCGGATAAAACAGACGAAGTACAAGTATTGCAAGCTTTAAAAACTGCTTCTGAAAAATTAAAAAGCATTTTTAAAAGAAAAGGATTAAAAGTACATATTACTACTTTCAAAGACTTTCCATTAGAAGAAACAACTGCGTTTCCTAAGGCTGGATTTCAAAATTATTTTCAATTTTCGACTCAACCAAACATGCTTTTTGATATCCCAAATCATTGGAAACAAGAGCAAGACTATATTGATGCTTTGACAAAAAAATACCGCGACCAATACAAACGAGCCAGGAAAAAGGCAGAAGGAGTTGAAAAAAGAAAAATGGAACTTGAAGATATTATCAAATATGAGCAAACGATTTATGATTTGTATTTCCACGTAGCCAAAAATGCCCATTTCAACACTTTTTTCTTAACCAAAAACCACTTTAGAATATTTAAAGAATTACTCAAAGACAAATTTCTTTTCTACGGATATTTCCTTGATGAAAAATTAATTGGTTTCAATACCATCATCAAAAATGGTGAAGTAATGGACACCTATTTTCTGGGGTATGATGACAGCATTCAACGTGAAAAAATGTTGTATTTGAATATGCTTTATGATATGGTCGCCTATTCTATTAATCAGGGGTTCAAGGAAATAATTTTTGCCAGAACTGCATTGGAAATCAAGAGTTCAATAGGCGCAAAACCTCAGGAAATGTATGGTTTTGCTCAACATAGTAACCCAATTGCAGATCTTGCCTTTGAGAAAGTGTTTTGTTATCTTGAGCCCAAAGTGGAATGGAAAGAACGTAATCCTTTCAAATAATTACAAAAAAAACTAAGGGATTGCTACTTTAATCTTATTGGGTGAAATATTGATTTTAAGTTCTGATTCATATCCACAATATTCCCCATCAATTTGGAAACATACAGGGAAATTGGTTTTAATTGTTGCTTTATCTGTTGAAATAATCTCAATATCTTCATGATTAAGAGGCATATTTCCCAATATAATTTCACCAAAAATTATTAAATCCAGATTTTTCAAAATCACCAGTTCGAACTTACCATCATTCATAATACCATCAGGATTGATCACAACTCCTGTCCCATATTTCTTTGAATTGGCAATAACAATCATTCTGGCCTCGCATTCGATGGTTTGATTATTTGCAGCTACTGAAGCTATAAATGGATCTCCAAAATCCATTAGCGTATTAATCGCTTGCAAAAAATAACCCCATTTGCCTCGAATATTACTTTTTTCATAGTTTTTAACCAATTCCGCATTCAAACCTAAATCACTCAGATGAAAACATCTTTGTTCATTTATAATAATTGTGTCTAATTCTATATACTGATTATGAAAAGCTATGTCCAGATTTTCGTCTAAAGTTCGCATCAAATCTAAATCAACCGCTAAACCATTAGCTGATCCGACAGGTAAAATTCCAAGAATTACATCTTTGTCTTCTGTTGCTTCTGCCACTATTTTTATGGTTCCATCACCGCCCGCAATGACGATTCGTTCTGGATTATGGCTTTCATAAAGGTGTCTAATCTTTGAAATATCATCAACACCAGTGGTTTTATAAAGAATGAGATTTAGGTTTTCTTTGACAGCCAAAAGTGTAGTTGCATCAATAAACTCTGATTTATCAACCGCTCCAGAAACTGGATTAACAACCAATAACAGATTCTTTTTCAAATTTTTAATTCTTTTATTGATTAAAAACAATTAATTTTAGCATACTACAAAATTACTACAATAAATGAAGCCTATTTTAAAATTATACCGTGGATATTCAAATGATGAAGAATTAATTGTAATGGGCCACGTTTTTAAACCCACAAAGACTAAAGATTATGCTTTTGAGAAAAAAAAATTCAAACATGCCTCTTCAGTAATTCGTTTGTTTAGGCTAAAAACTCAAGCAAATGCTGACGTTTATTTGAAACATAACAACACAACAATTCATACTAAAACACTAATTGATGGTTATTTTAAATTTTGTATTCCGGTCGATAAAAATGTTGGATATGGGTGGATTGATTACGAGGTGAGCATCCTTCACGAAGATAAAAAAATTGTGACCAAAGAAAGCTTCATACGTCCCAAAAAAGGAAATTTAGGAATTATTTCGGATATAGATGATACTTTTTTGGTTTCATATACCGAGAATCCTTTGAAGAAATTATATAATTTACTATTTCGAAATGTTAACTCCCGAAAAGTTTTTGAAGATGTTGTTCCCCATTACCAAGCCTTAAGTTCTTCTGGTAGAAATAACGAAGATGAAGTAAATGCTTTTTTTTATGTTTCGAGCAGTGAATGGAATTTGTATCGTTTTATTATAAAATTTACTGAAATTAACAAATTACCAAAAGCAGTCCTATTACTCAAAGATATCAAATCCAGTCTTACTGATTTTCTTTGGACCGGAAGAGGAAGCCACAATCACAAATTTGAAAAAATAAAACATATTTTAGAATTTTATCCCAACTTAAAATATGTTTTATTAGGTGATGATTCTCAACACGATCCGTTTTTATACGAAGCCATTTGCAAAATTTTTCCTGTCACTGTAAAAGCGGTTTATATACGTAAAACAGGTAAACAAGATATAGAAAAGGTTTCAATAGCTTTAAGAAACCTAGAAAGCTTAGGTGTTTCAGTTTGTTATTTTACAAATAGCAGTGAAGCGATTTTACATTCAAAAAAAATTGGTCTTATTTTATAAACCTGAATTGTCAATTTCTTCCTGAACGATTTCCCAGTCTAAAAGAAGTTTATCTAAATCCGCTTTTTTCTTGTTGTAAGCCATAAAAAATTTAGCGTCTTCAATATTCTTATTATAATTAGAAGCCAGCATTTTGTCGTCGTGCTGAAGGTCTTTTTCCAATTGCTTAATTTGACTTTCTACTTTACTCAAACGATTCTGTAAAGCTTTCCCTCGTTTCTGATCTTCATAGGAAACTTTATTACTTTCTTTTGAAACCACAGCCTTTAAAGTATCTTTTTTCTCGACTTCACGCATGTTTTCAAGGTTGCGTTGTTCCAAAAAGTAGTTGATGTCGCCCAAATATTCTTTTATCTTTTGGTCTCTAAATTCATAAACAATATTTGACATTCCCTGAAGGAAATCCCTGTCGTGAGAAACCAAAAGCAGTGTTCCTTCATATTTTTGCAAGGCAGCTTTCAACACATTTTTAGATTTAATATCCAAGTGATTTGTTGGCTCATCCATAACTAAAACATTTATGGGCTGCAAAAGCAATTTACAAAGCGCTAAACGGTTCCTTTCGCCTCCAGAAAGGACTTTTACCTTTTTCTCTACTTCGTCGCCACGAAAAAGGAATGAGCCCAGCATATCACGAACTTTAGAACGATTTGTATCTGAAGCTGCATCTTCCATCGTTTGGAGCAAAGTGATTTCACCATCAAGATATTCCGCTTGATTTTGGGCAAAATATCCTACTTGAACATTGTGACCTAATTTGATACTTCCTTGATATTCGAATTCGTTGACAATGGCCTTCATAAAAGTAGATTTTCCTTGTCCGTTTTGTCCAACAAAGGCAATCTTGCTTCCGCGTTCGACTAAAAGTGAAATGTCCTTCAAAATCGTTTTATCACCGTATTTTTTGGTAACATCTTCGGCTTCAATTACTACTCTTCCTGGAACTTTCGAAACAGGAAAAGAGATATTCATCACAGAATTATCATCTTCATCGACTTCGATGCGTTCTACTTTGTCTAATTTTTTTATGAGCGATTGCGCCATTGAAGCTTTGGAAGCTTTGGCACGGAATTTCTCGATCAACTTTTCGGTTTCCTCAATTTTTTTAGCTTGGTTTTTCTGGGTTGCCAATTGTTTTTCACGGATTTCGTGCCTTAATTCCAAATATTCGGAATACGGTTTATTAAAATCATAAGCTTTACCAAGGGAAATTTCGATAGTTCTATTGGTAACATTGTCCAAAAACATCTTATCGTGCGATACAATTACTACTACACCAGGATAATTACGCAAAAAACTTTCTAACCAAATGATACTCTCTATATCCAGGTGATTCGTAGGCTCATCCAAAAGCAAAACATCATTTGCCTGTAGTAATAATTTGGCTAATTCAATACGCATTCTCCATCCACCCGAAAAAGTTTCGGTCTGGTCATTAAAAACTTCTCTTTTGAAACCTAATCCTAGAAGAATTTTCTCTGTATCGCCAATATAATTATATCCACCTAATAACTCGAAACGATGAGTATAATCAGACAGATCTTCGATGATTTGGCTGTATTCTTCACTTTCATAATCGGTTCGGGTAACCAAATGATGATTAATTTCTTCCAGTTTTTTTTCTACAATTTTGATATCCGTAAAAGCTTCATATGCTTCTTCAAGTACGGTTCTTCCTTGTTCAAAGTCGATGTCCTGACGCAAAAAACCCATTCGCACCTCTTTTTCCTGAGAAATAACGCCAGAATCTGGAGCAAAATCTTTAGCCAAGATTTTAAGCATCGTTGATTTTCCAGCTCCGTTTTTGCCAACAAGACCCACTCGGTCTCCGGCACCCAATCGAAAGGTTACTTCTTCAAATAAATAAGTTCCTCCAAAAGAAACGGACAAATTGTGTATATTAAGCATTGTTATTTTTTTGTTTAAAATTGCAGGTTTAAAGTTTAAAGTTCCTGAAAATACAACTTAACTTTAACTTAAACCCGAGGGTAATAATTGTAAATTTGCATCATCAAAATTAATGAAATCAAATTTTTTGCAAATGTTAAAAAAAGGATCCAAATTAAATAGTATTTTAACAGGAACTTGTCCTAGATGTCAGAATGAGAGTATGTATTTGGATAAAAATCCATTACATTTTTCCAAAATACTCAAAATGAACGAAAAATGTAGCCATTGTGGCTTGAAATATCAAATTGAACCCTCCTTTTTTTATGGAGCTATGTATGTAAGCTACGGATTGAATGTTGCTCTTGGTGTTGCAGCATTTATAGTGTCATATCTTATTTTTGATTCCAGTATAAAAACTGCTTTTATTGCCATAATTGCATCGAATGTTGTATTATTCCCGCTTGTTTTACGTTGGTCAAGGAATATATACATTAATATGTTTGTGGCTTTTGATAAAAAATATAAAAAATAAGCTAACTCTTTTTAGCAAACCTCTTAATATCAATTGCTTTATCTAATGGTTTTAGGTATTCAATGTTTTCGAATAAAGCTTTGGCCATTGCCGGCCCAAGCATAACGCCTCTTGTTCCCAAACCGTTGAGAATATGTATTGAATTATGATTTGAATGGGTTCCAATTAATGGCCTTCTGTCTTTTACTGTTGGCCGAACTCCAGCAAAATGCTCTATAATTTTAAAATCACAATTAATTATTTCTTTTATTTTTTCAATTAATTCGGCTTTACCTTCTGCGGTTGGTGTATCGGTTTTGTCAGTCCAATTATAGGTTGCGCCTACTTTGTATAAATCATTGCCAAGAGGCAAAATAAAAACACTTGTATTTATTATCACATCTAACTGTAGCTGTGGTGCTTTTATGATAAAAAGTTCTCCTTTTGTTCCATCTAATGGCAAATCTTTAAAATAAGGATTGGAATGCATCCCAAATCCTTCCGCAAAAATAATATGTCTTGCCGGAATATCTTTATATCGAATGCTATCGCTTTCTTCCTGCAAAAGAGAATAATCGAAAAATTCCTCAAGGAATAATTGGTTTTTTATAAGGTATTCTCTGTATTTATTCAGTAATAATGCTGTATCCGCGTAGCCTGTTTGCAAAACTTCTCCGTACCCAAAAGGAGAATCAATTGAGGAATACTTTGTGCCAATTATATTTGTCGACAAAAACGGAGCCAGATTTACTTTATCAGAAGCCGTGAACCAATTATTTTGCTCTTCGATTGAATGAAATTTTCTTAAAATAGGCAATTTAAAATTTACTTTGCATTCAATTTTTTTTTCCAAAATTGAAAAGAAATCATTCATAATCATCAAATGTTCCTTTGCTTGTCCAACTTCACTAAACCGCTTTAAAATTACCGGATTATACAACCCTCCTGCAATTTTAGAAGAATTCTGGGAATTATTGTCTATGACCAAAATAGATTTATTGTTTTGCAAGGCAATTTCAGAAAATGAAATTCCAGCTAATCCTGAGCCTATTATTAAATAATCTATCATTTTTGAGGTGTAAAATTAGAAATACAAAAAACTGCATAATGCTTAAAAACAAAGAACTCTTGCTATTCGCAAGAGTTCTTTATGAAAATTTGAAATGAAATTTAATAATTCCACATATCTTCTTCGAAATCACGAATTTTTTCTTTTACTCGTTCTGATTCTAATAATTGATTTTGAGCATTATCTTTCATATAACTCACAATTGTTCTGTCGCCGTAAACGTTTTCTTCTTGGTAAATCACAGCATTAAAATGTCTCGAATTTAAAATTTGATCAAACGAAACTGGCATTGATGAGTTTTTATCATTAAAAGCTTTAGCTTCGTGCAACACGTCTCTTGAAGATGGGAAAAATACCCAGAACAATTCAATATAATCTTTTTCGTCACTGTTCATAGTATAAACATCCGGAGTTACTGGGCAAATACCAAGTAATCTGTATTTCAATTCACTTTGACGTTTGTCAAAATACCAGTATCCTTTAATTTTATATTGGGTAACATCTTGGGCGGTAAGATCTGATTTTAAAATATACTCAGGAGAAATTGCTTGACCAGCATTGATTTGTTCTCTTCCCTGATCAGTTGTGTCAATACGCGTCAATGAAGCCTGAATGTCTTTGTACGATTTTTTGGTATTGAAATAACTATCTGAATAAACTTCGGTAATTTCTCCGCTTCGAATTGCTTTCGTTAAAACATCGTATAGTGAACGTCTATCAGAACCGATATTTGCAGTATCTACTGGGAAATATAAAGGAAAATTAATTCTTTCGCTTAAATCAATAATTTCCCAAACTGTTTTTCCCATCAAAACATCTCTATCATCAACATAACCATATTCTAATGGCTTGTCATTATCTGAAATGAGTTGCGCAGCAGACTTTAGTCCTATTTCTTCAGGAATTTTTGCGTTGAGCAAATTAGTTTGTGCACTAGAAGCCACACTCCCAAGAATGGAAATAACAACTATTAAAAAATTTCTCGTATTCATCATAATTTCATTCTAAGTTATTGAAGTAGCTTTAAATCAAACTTCCTTATTTATTGTATTTCATAAATTACTGGTGCAGTTCTTGGCAATAAATAACTACCCGCTCCAACTAATTTTGTTTTAATTTCAGAAATGGTAACCTGATCACCTCTTCCTACTTTTGCAAGAACAGCTTTACATTGTGCATTTAATTTATTTCCTGGTACAACCACTGTAGGCAATCCTGAAACTTTAAAATTGAATCCAACAACATCTAAACCAACTTCAAAGTCAAAATCTTGTAATTTTGCACCGATTGTTGAAATTTCTAAACTTGATTTAGGTCCTTTTACAACACCTGGTTCTCCTCTAATTGTTCCTACTGGCGCTGGAATTCCTTTTATTCTAAATGTTTTTCTGTCAGAAACTATCGAATTATCAGGTAGTCTTCCATTAACATTAATCACAACTTCAGTACCACTTCCTGGTCTCATACTAAAAGCTCCCGGAGCTCCAGCTGCTGACAATCCAGGTGCTGTGGCCGTAACTTTATCAGCAGATATTCCTGCAAATGAAATAGTCATAGGGTTAACAACCCCACGATATACTACGTTCATTTTATCGGCAGATATTGTAGCTGATTTTGGTCTTGCAACAACAACATATTTATCATTTATTGGCAAACTAATTACCTTACCATTTTCGTCAAAGTTGAAAGATCCAGTTATAGGATGTTCTCCAATATTACCTGAGCCAAAAGAAAAATTAGCTTGACCGGCTTGAGCAGGTACGCTTGAGCCATTAACAACAACTGATTTCGCAATTAACTTTGGATCAAATTTTCCTAAGATGATTTTTCCTTTAACAGCTTCTCCTTGAAAGAAAACTGATTTCTCAAGAACCACTATCGGCTGGTAAGCTGTAAGTGAAGCTGCTGCAATTAAATCTGATTGAAACATTGATGCCATTACATCACTTTCTGTTGCTTTTACATCGGCTTGCAATTGAGTTAATTTAGTAACCGTTGCAATTAAAGGAAACCCTTTATAGTGATAATCTATCCAAGGTAAAGTTGCACCCGCTTCTTTAGATTTAATTGGAGTGGTCGCAAATCTCTTTTCAATTTTATTAATTTCAACTTCAGGAAGTTTACTGCCAGCAATCTCTTTGATTTGTGCTGGATAATTTTTAATCCTATCTAAAAACTCTTTACCTTCTTTAGATGGTTTTTCGCCTTTAAAGAATAATCTATCTACTAAATCACCTTTATCCATTTGCTCGTACATGAAATTGCCTTGAGCATCTTTTTCGGTTTTTCTGGTAATAATAGTTTTAATACCTTCTAAATAATCACAATATTCTTTTGAGACTTTTCTGATTTTCTCAACTATTATTTTTTTCTCACCATATTGCCCTGGTTGTTCCTGAGCCTTTTGAGATAGTTGACCAAACGAATTTTCATTTCTTTCATCGGTAATTGAATTTGATTCAATAATTTTTGAATTTAAAATTCCAAAAGCTGATAATACTTCTTTGGACATATTTAATGCTAACATCGCGATAAAAACCAGGTACATTAGGTTTATCATCTTCTGTCTAGGGCTTAATTTTCCTCCTGCCATATTTTCTAGTAATTAGTTTTTATTGTTTTACTATAGTTTGAAACTAATTATCCTTTGTTACTCATTGCAGAAAGCATTCCACCATAAACATTGTTCAATGAAGACAAGTTAGAAGTCAAAGACTGCATTTGTTCTTTTAATTTTATATTATTTTCTACTACTTCTTCATTTATTTGAGCATTTCTTGAAGAACTTTGTATTTGTATTTTGTATAAACTGTTTAATGATTCCATTTGGGCTGCAGCCAAAGTTAACTCTTCGCTATATTTTTTTGTAGAAGCTATAGAATCTGCTGTAGGCATAATACTTTTTGCAGCACCTTCAAAGTTTTTGATACTATTTCCTAAACTCATCATTAATTCTCCATCAATCTTAGCATCTTTAAGCATTGCATCCAATTTTTTAGATAACATACCTTCTGCATCTGAAGGAGTCTCTGTTTTAACTGATTTTTTTCGCGCTTCACCGTTAGCAAGTTCAGGATAAACCAAGGTCCAATCCAACTCTTCATCTACTGGTTCAAATGCTGAAAGGGCAAAAATTCCAGCTTCAACAACAAGACCTATAGTAAGCATTAAATTTCCAGTTATGAAACCGAATTCAAGGTGTGTTATTTTGAATAAAGCTCCAATAATTACTACTGCCGCTCCCATTCCGTATGCAAAATTCATCTTTTGTTTACTTATTAATGCCATAATTTTTATCTTTTAAGGTTAATTTAATTGCTAGTTAGGTTAGTTTATTTTTTTTTCTTAATTTTTTCAGTTGATTGAGTTCCCATATAATCTTGAACGGTTCTAAATCCAATGAAGCTTCTTGCAGAATCTGCATATTCATAATCACGAGTACCTACCTGAAGGAAATAAGCAACGTCTTTCCAAGAACCTCCACGAACGACTTTACGTTTGTTTGAAATATCCATATTACTTGGATTCATGGATGAAACATATTCGTATGCATTTGGATCATAAGCTGAGTCAGTCCATTCTGCAACATTTCCTGCCATATTATAAAGATTATAGCCATTTGGCTCATAAGACTTTGCTTCCACAGTATATAAAGCCTGATCCGCAGCATAATCCCCTCTCATAGGTTTGAAATTAGCAAGGAAACAACCTCTGTCATTTTTAGTATAAGGCCCACCCCAAGGATATGTAGCTGATTCAAGACCTCCTCTTGCTGAGTATTCCCATTCTGCTTCTGTAGGTAATCTAAAATTATTTGTCTGATCGTGACCTTTCTTTTTAGATTTTATATATGCATTTTTATTAAGTGTTCTCCATGCACAAAACGCTTTGGCCTGTTGCCAGTTAACACCTACCACTGGATAATCACCATAAGCTTGATGCCAAAAATAATCATTATGCATTGGTTCATTATAGGAATAGGAGAAATCCTTAATCCAAGTTGTGGTGTCAGGATATACTTTTACTTGTTCTGTTCTGATGAAATCTTTTCTCTTTCCAACTTTAGCTTTTGCAGCAGCTTGAATATCCATCCATGAATAACGGAATTTTAGTTTATTGACATCTATTGTTCTCAAACCATTGTAAGATTCTTCTAATGGCAAATACATAGAATCCATAACTTCAGTATAATATTCATCAGGATACAACTTAGTGTCCTTAATAAGTTTTACTTTGTGATTGAGTTTTCTGCCAGCATAAGGATCATCATCTGTACCAATACTATAATAGTTATCGTACATATATTTATCATAGGCAGTCATTTTTTCAGGATCTTGATCATTAAAAGCAAAATCTCCTATACTTCCTGAATTTTTGCCTTTACCTTTTGCTTTTCCGTCACCAGGTTTTATTCCAGATTCGTCAGCAAGAATAGCTAATCGAACTCTCATTGTAGAATCTTTTACCCATTCTACAAATTGACGGTATTCTCTATTGGTTATTTCTGTTTCGTCCATATAGAATGAACGAACTGTAACTGTTTTTGTAGTTGCATCACCAACATTGGCCACATCTTCATCGGGTTTTCCCATAATAAACGAACCTCCTGGAACCAAAGTCATCCCGAAAGGTTTTTCTGGATGCCATTTTGCACCTTTAACACCTACTAACTCTCCTTTGTCGGTTGTTTTACCACATCCAATTAGTAATGTTAAAATTGCAGCAAACGCAATAAACTTCTTCATATTAATTAGGGTTATATATTCATTATTATTAAGTCCGTAAACCTATTTATTATTCTTTAATAAAACAATTATTTAGAGTACTATTTATTCGACACTCCAAAACTAAAATTAAATTCGCTAAGAAAAAAATATTTTATCGATTAAATACCAAAAACATCGATAAAATACTTAATAATGCATAATTAGATAGGTTTTATCTTATAAAAAGTAATTATTCTATTTATACTATTAAACCTTTTAGAACTAATTTATAAGTTGTTTAATGATATATTATACAATATTTTTACGTTGAGCCTTCCACCATCTTTCAGGAATTTCCTGATTGCAAGCCCCTAAATACTCGTCATAAGAGCAAGGTAATAACGTACTTTTCTTTAACTTATTATTGCCTGAAGAAATAAATGGTATTTCTATCCACCACCTATCCGTTTTATTGCTTTTATAGAATATTAGTTCTTCTTCCAAAGGTATGATATATTTTATATAATTTTCTTTACTTCCAAAAGGATATTCATTTGAACGATAATGAACCCCTTCGATAAAGTACCAAATAATTTGAGCAATCAGAACTGATTCCTGTTTCGAATTATTATGATTAAAAATCCCAAAAAGAGAAACTTTATCACTGATTCCGGCATATCTTGACAAGGCACAAATCTCTTTTCCGTTAAAACCATTAGGCATAAAAGAAGTGAAATTTCCTGAATCCGAAGATTTTATCGAAGTCAAGTCAACACTCACAATATCTGCATCTCTAAAAACTGGTTCTGCAAGGGATAAGTTGTTAGAAATATCTCCCAATCGATACCCATCAAAGAATAATTTATCAATCAGATCAATTTCTTCCTGAGAATTATAATAGGTCTGATACCCAATATTACTGAAATTAAACAGATTATTTGGTTCTTCAATAATTATTTTTGTCAAATAAGAAGAAGCTGATACTGCTTCGCTTTCTTTCCCAAAATCAAATTTATTATCAATTGAAACCAGATTTACCATTTGTTCCAGATTGTCATAAGCTCTGTAAAGAGCATAAGTCAAATCTTGTGAACCACCAATAACGATAGGGATAATTTTCTTTTTTATTAAACTAGAAACTGTTTTTCTTAATGCAAAATAAGTATCCTCATTCGAATTTCCAGCAAGAATATCCCCCAAATCAGCAATAGAAGTATTCCAATTTCCAGGAAAAAGCGAATACAATTCTTTTCGAATATGTATCAAATCTACTTCCTGTTCTTGGCTAACATCACCCCGATTCTCCAAAACTCCAATTATCGCGATTTTAATTTTATTCAAATCCGGAAAGTCTTCAGCGGTATGAAACACTACTTTACTTCCCAATTGCTGAGAAGAAAACTCCTTAACAACCTGAAGGATTTCATTATCTAAAGGTTTTAGAAAATCAAATTCCATATCTTACTTCTTTTTTGCAACAGGTTTCTTTGCAGTAGCTTTTTTTGTAGCAGGTTTTTTAGCGGCAGTAGTTTTCTTGGCTGCTGTTTTTTTCGCTGGTGTTTTCTTCGCAATCATTTCTTGAACTTCTTCCAATGTCAATTTTGCGGCATCAATATCTTTGCTTAATTCAATTTTGATTTTTCCTTTAGTGATTACTGATCTTCCCCAACGGGCTTTTTCGACCAAAATCCCTTCTTCCTTCCAATTATGCAAAACTTTATCAATGTTTTTTTGCAATTTATCTTCAATCAATTCTTCGATATCAGATTGAGAAAGATTATCAAAATTATATTTCTTGCTTACATTAATGAAAATTCCATCCCATTTGATAAAAGGTCCAAAACGCCCTGTTCCTTTTTGAACTCCTTCTCCTTTATAAATAGCAATTGGCGCATCAGCTTGTGCTTTATCGTCAATTAATTCTTTTGCTCTTTCTAGGGTTATGTCTAATGGATTTTCTCCTTTTGGCAAGGAAACAAAAGCACTTCCGTAACGCACATACGGACCAAAACGACCATTGCTTACCTCAACTTCTTCACCTTTATATATACCCAAATTTTTTGGCAATAAAAATAAATCCAATACTTCTGCTAAAGTGATGTTTCCAATATTTTGGTCATTCATCAAACTGGCGAATTTTTTATCTTCGTCATCCGCTTCTCCAATTTGTGCCATTGGACCAAATTTTCCCAAACGAACAGAAACTGGCTTTCCAGTTTTAGGATCTGTGCCCAGAATTCTCTCGCCACTTTCTCTATCAGCATTGGCTTCGACATCTTTCACATTTGGGTGAAATTTATCATAGAATTCCTGCATCATTTTTGTCCATTCGATATTTCCTTCGGCAATTTCGTCAAAATCTTGTTCCACTTTGGCAGTAAAATTATAATCCAAAATGTTTTCGAAATTTTTAACCAAGAAATCAGTAACTATTGTTCCAATATCTGTAGGAACTAATTTTCCTTTATCCGAACCGGTATTTTCTTTGAGCAACTTCTCGCCTACTTTTCCTGATTGCAAAGTAAGTTGGGTATAATTACGTTCCTGACCGTCAAGATTACCTTTCTCCACATAATTTCTATTGATAATTGTAGAGATTGTTGGCGCATAAGTCGATGGACGACCAATTCCTAATTCTTCCAACTTTTTCACCAAAGAAGCCTCGGTGTATCTTGCTGCAGGACGAGAATATCTTTCGGTTGCAGTAATATAATTATTTTCTAATTTTTCGTTGACTTTCATTGCAGGAAGCATTCCTTCTTGCTCATCGTCATCATCATCGCTTCCTTCTAAATATACTTTCAAAAACCCTTCAAAAAGCAAAACTTCTCCAGATGCTGTAAAAATTTCACCGTGATTGTTGGCTGTAATTTTAACGTTGGTTCTTTCCAATTCAGCATCACTCATTTGCGAGGCTAATGTTCTTTTCCAAATCAAATCATACAAACGCGCTTGGTCTCTGTCAATTTTTACGGTGTGTCGCGACATATCCGTTGGACGAATTGCCTCGTGAGCTTCTTGTGCTCCTTTGCTTTTATTGACAAAAGTTCTTGGATTAGAGAATTCCTTTCCGTAAGACTTGATGATTTCAGCTTGAGCCGCATCCATCGCCTCTTTCGACAAGTTCACACTGTCCGTTCTCATATAAGTAATGAGTCCGGCTTCGTATAAACGTTGTGCCAATTGCATTGTGATTCCCACAGGTAAATACAATTTTCTAGCAGCTTCTTGTTGCAAAGTCGAAGTTGTAAAAGGTCCGGTTGGTGATTTTTTGGTAGGTTTAGTTTCTAAATCTGAAACTTTATAAGTAGAACCGATATTCTTTTTTAAGAAATCTTCGGCTTCTTTTTTGGTATTAAAATTCTTTGGCAGTTTAGCTTTGAATGATTTCCCAGATTCATTTGTAAATTCTGCTACAACTGAATAAGAAGCTATTGGATTAAAATTCTGGATTTCTCTTTCTCTCTCCACAATCAAACGAACTGAAACTGATTGTACACGTCCAGCAGAAAGTCCGCCTTTAATTTTTCTCCAAAGTACGGGTGATAATTCATAACCAACTAATCTATCTAAAACTCTACGAGCTTGTTGTGCATTAACTAAATTATAATCTATTTCGCGTGGATTTTCTATTGCTTTTAGAATTGCTGTTTTGGTAATTTCGTGAAAAACAATTCGCTTGGTTTTGTTCTTATCTAACTTTAATTCTTCAGATAAATGCCAGGAAATAGCTTCTCCCTCGCGATCCTCATCACTTGCTAACCAAACCATATCAGCATTTTTAGCTAATGTTTTCAATTTGCTTACCAATGCTTTTTTATCGGACGAAACTTCGTATTTTGGTTTGAAACCATTTTCTACATCTACGCCAATTTCTTTAGACGGCAAGTCGGCAATATGACCATAACTTGACTCTACTTGATAATCGCTTCCTAGAAATTTCTCGATTGTTTTTGCCTTTGCTGGTGACTCAACGATAACTAAATTCTTTGCCATTGCTTTGTTTTTCTGCGACAAAAGTAGAAGAATTTTTTAAATATTTAGATTTTGATATAGTTTTTAAAATTATTAAAATTGAAAAGACTCCTTAATTTCGGGTATAATTATGTTTTTTTAGTATCGATTTATTTCACTACGTTTACTTTATGAACCTATTTGGTTCTGAAAAAACTTCTAAATGAAACGATTAGAACAATTAGCAAAACTGCAACAAATCCAAAATTGGGATATAATCATAATTGGTGGTGGCGCTAGTGGATTAGGCACTGCAGTGGATTCGGCAAGCCGTGGATTCAAAACAATCTTGGTTGAAGCGGTAGATTTTGCCAAAGGGACTTCAAGCCGAAGCACAAAATTAGTTCACGGTGGAGTTCGTTATCTGGAACAAGGAAATCTCTCCTTGGTTATTGAAGCATTGAAAGAAAGAGGATTGATAGCTAAAAACGCAAGTCATTTAGTTAAAAACCAATCTTTTGTAATTCCAAATTACAACTGGTGGGGTGGCTATTTTTACACTTTCGGACTTACTCTTTATGATTTATTGGCTGGACGTTTAAGTTTAGGAAAATCCAAATTCCTTTCGAAGAAAAAAACCATAGAATTACTTCCCACGATTGAACAAAAAGGTTTGCGAAATGGCGTTATTTACCACGACGGACAATTTGACGATTCTCGTTTGGCGATTAACTTGGCGCAAACAGCAATTGAAAATGGCGCTTGTGTTTTGAATTATACCAAAGTAATTCATCTTCTAAAAGACAAAAACCATCAAGTCATTGGTGTCATTGTAGAAGATCAGGAAACGGGCGAGAAACACGAAATAAAAGGAACGGCAATAATAAATGCTACTGGGGTTTTTACCAATTCGATTATGAAGATGAATGACAAAGTATATAAAAAATATATTGTGCCGAGTCAGGGAATTCATTTGGTTTTTGATAAAGCTTTTCTACCAAGTACTAATGCTTTGATGATTCCAAAAACCAGTGATGGCAGAGTCCTTTTTGCTGTTCCTTGGCACAACAAAATTGTTGTTGGCACGACTGATACTTTAATAAAAAGCCATAGTTTAGAACCAATAGCATTGGAAAAAGAAATAGAATTTGTACTAGAAACAGCCCAAAGATTCCTGTCAAAAAAACCAACAAGAGCTGATGTTTTATCTGTTTTTGCAGGATTAAGACCTTTAGCAGCGCCAGAAGAAAAAGGACAAAGCACCAAAGAAGTTTCCAGAAGCCATAAAATAATTGTTTCCGAAACCGGATTGATTTCTATAACAGGCGGGAAATGGACAACCTATCGAAAAATTGCCGAAGACATTATGGACAAAGCAATTAGCGTGCATAATCTACCAAAGTCAGATTGCAAAACAGAGCATATTTCTATTCACGGCAATCAAAAAACCACTACATTAGATCGTGAAAATCACCTTTATATTTACGGAACTGATATTCCTGAAATCTTGCAATTACAGGAAAAGGAACCCAAATTAAAAGAAAAATTACATCCCAATTACGACTATAGAATGGCCGAAGTGGCTTGGGCAATTCGCAATGAAATGGCTAGAACCATTGAAGACGTTTTGGCAAGACGCGTTCGATTGCTATTTCTGGATGCTCGTGCAGCCATTGATTCGTGCGAAAAAGTGGCAGATTTAATAGCCAAAGAATTGGGTTACGACGACACCTGGAAACAAAATCAAATCATATCTTTTAAAACACTAGCTAATGGATTTTTATTGAAGGAATTCCGAATATAATGAAAAAAGTCATCCACGAATTTCACGAATAAGCACGAATTTTTATACTATACAACTATGATTTTAAACTGAATTTGTGAAAATTTGTGAAATTCGTGGCTAAAAACCTTTTAGTCCACTTAGTGGACAGCATGTAATATAAAAAACCATAAACTAATGGAAAATAAATTAATCCTAGCCCTTGACCAAGGCACGACTTCTTCCAGAGCAATTCTGTTTACTCACGACGGAGAAATCGTAAATGTATCCCAAAAACCCTTTGAACAAATATTTCCCAAACCAGGTTGGGTTGAACACGATGCTGATGAAATATGGTCTTCGCAGATTAGTGTTGTAGCTGAAGTCATTGCAAAAACAAGAACTTCATTTAAGAAAATTGCAGCTATTGGAATTACGAATCAACGCGAAACTACCATTGTTTGGGACAAAGAAACTGGCGAACCTATTTATAACGCCATCGTTTGGCAAGATCGTAGAACATCGAAATACTGTGATGTATTGAAGGCGCAAGGTCATATTGATATGATTAAGCAAAAAACAGGTTTAGTTTTAGACGCCTACTTTTCGGCTACAAAATTAAAATGGATTTTGGACAACATAAAAGGCGCTCGTGAAAAAGCCGAACAAGGAAAACTATGTTTTGGAACCGTCGACACTTGGCTCATCTGGAAATTAACGAGCGGGAAATCATTTATGACTGATGTTTCGAATGCCAGCCGGACAATGTTACTAAACATTCATACCTTAGAATGGGACGAAGAATTATTAGAATTATTTACTATTCCAAAAGCAATGCTACCTGAAGTGAAACAAAGTAGCGAAATTTACGGAGAAACTTCCCCTACGCTGTTCACGACACAAATTCCAATTGCCGGAGTTGCCGGAGATCAGCAAGCAGCACTTTTTGGACAATTATGCACCGAACCCGGAATGGTAAAAAACACCTACGGAACAGGATGCTTTATGTTGATGAACACTGGCGAAAAACCAGTTTATTCCAAAAATAATTTATTAACAACCGTGGCTTGGAAAATTAATGGCATAACAACCTACGCATTGGAAGGA
Organism: Flavobacterium sp.; assembly: GCF_043780635.1. Lineage (GTDB taxonomy): Bacteria > Bacteroidota > Bacteroidia > Flavobacteriales > Flavobacteriaceae > Flavobacterium. Next base: position 60,605 of record NZ_JAYWCK010000071.1, on the reverse strand, counting down.
AGCGTATTTGTTGGAGGTGCGGCGGTTCAATGGTTGCGTGACGGAGCAAAAATGATAGATTCTGCCGAAGAAATTGAAACTTTAGCGGCAAGCGTTCCTGACAATGGAGGCGTTTATTTTGTCCCTGCATTAACTGGTTTGGGAGCGCCTTATTGGGATCAATATGCGAGAGGAGCAATTTTCGGAATCACGAGAGGAACTACAAACGCCCATATTGCACGAGCTACTTTAGAAGGGATTGCTTACCAAGTTTATGATTTGGTCAAAGCTATGGAAGCGGATGCAGGAACAAAAGGAAAGGAACTTCGTGTTGATGGTGGGGCTGTTGCCAATAATTTATTGATGCAATTTCAAGCTGATATTTTTGGATTTAATGTTATTAGACCAAAAACTCTCGAAACAACGGCTTTGGGCGCTGCTTATTTAGCCGGATTAGCTGTTGGTTATTGGGAAAGCGTTGACGATTTGCAAGAACAATGGTCTATCGACAAAATATTTTCACCAGAAATGCCCAAAGAAGCTGTAGATAAATTAATTCGAAACTGGGAAAGAGCCATAGGAAGAACAAAAAATTGGATTGATTAAACCAAAAAATAATTCAAAATTCAAAAAATATGACTCCATTTATAGCAGAAATTATTGGTACAATGCTTCTTATTTTATTAGGTAACGGAGTAGTTGCAAACGTGGTTTTATCGGGAACAAAAGGAAACAATTCAGGTTGGATTGTTATTACAGCCGGTTGGGCATTTGGCGTATTTGTTGGCGTCACGGTTGCTGGGCCAATAAGCGGCGCACACTTGAATCCCGCTGTCACAATTGCTTTGGCGATAGCAGAAAAATTTGCTTGGAACCAAGTTGGAATTTATATTCTTGCTCAATTAATTGGTGCAATGCTTGGTGCATTCTTGGTTTGGTTGTTTCACAAAGACCATTTTGCCATTACCGAAGATGAAGGTGGAAAACTCGCTTGTTTTTGTACTGGCCCAGCCATTAGAAACACTTTCTCTAACTTGACTAGTGAAATCATTGGAACATTTGTTTTGATTTTTGTGATATTTTATATCGCTGGTCCTGAACTTACTTTAAGTATTGATTCAACGGCAAAAATTGGTCTTGGCACCATTGGAGCCTTGCCAGTGGCGATTTTGGTTTGGGCTCTTGGATTGTCTTTGGGCGGAACAACGGGTTACGCTATTAATCCTGCCAGAGATTTAGGACCACGAATTATGCACGCTATTTTGCCTGTAAAAGGAAGCAGCGATTGGAGTTATGCTTGGATTCCTATTGTTGGGCCAATTATTGGAGCGGCTTTGGCGGCTGGTTTGTATTTGGTTTTGCAGTAAAAAAAAGTTAAATGCTAGACTTCAAAACATCTGTACTTCTAAAATTGCTTTCATCAATATTCTTTTTGTTGTCTGGAATTATTTCTTTAACCCAAAGACTTTTTATTAGCAATCATTTCATCCAAAGTTTTACCGCAATACTTTTGCAAAATAACATATCCAATAAAACAACATTATACCTCCATTGAAAAAGTCATCCTAATAACTCCTAATTGACACAACACATATTCTCAAATATATAATAGCCGTTATTCATTAAGTTGTTTGTCTAAATCGCTTGTAAAACTACCATTTAACAATCTACCATCTTGTAAATATGTAAAATATTCGCTGTAATAGTTTGGACTTAAAAAATTGAAAAGATATTTTTGTTTTATACCTTGTTCTTCAAGTTGTTTGTTTAATTCTTCAAAATGTTCTATAGCATATTTGTTTTTTTGCTTATTTTCTTCGCTATCGTCGTTATCTGATTTTATTTCAACAACTGAAATATATTCAATATCATCTTTTTTGATTAAAATAAAAAAGTCGGGATTAAAAAAATGACTATTAGTATGTGAACCTTTTGTAAGTGAGTATTCTATTGAGTAAAAACTTTGATTTTTTGATTTCATCCAACTTGTTAATTTACTTGCGTTTTCTTTTTTTACTAATTCTGCAACAAATTTTCTTTCGGGTGTTCTTGATGTGAAAACCAAATCTATTGGGGTTTTAAAAAGAAAACTAATTATGCTATCTGGTGTTGCATATTTTGGCAAAGTGTCATCTTGAATTACTTCTTCTAATGCTACGAGAGTATCACTAATAACGATTTCATTAGCGTAATCATTTGAATAAAATATTGAATACTCGTTTTTTAAGCCTAAAACTGATATACTTTCGTGTTCTCTGTTTTGAGTTTTAATTTGTGTTAAATCATTTGGCTTTCTTACCAATTGTATGCTTTTAGGTTTTTTTCGTAATAGTGTGTTATATGCTGAATAAACAGCATCACGATTTCGTTTTCCTATATAATCTCCTTCAATTCCTGCTTTTAACATTGAATTTTTTAATACTTTTTCAATTATAGAATCATCGGGCAAATTTTCTGTTGTAAATTCTTTTTCGTCAATTTTCAGAGTAATCCTTTCTAATTTTCTTGTTTTAAATTTTTCAACAATATCTATAACAATATCTTTGACTAAAAATTTTTCTTTCTCGATGTTGTATTGTATAGGATATTCTTTACCTCCAATTTGCACCAATTTTGTTTCTGTTTTTTGCTCGAATATTTCTGACACAAAATTGATGTAATCATTATAGTTGTAAACTTTTGTGTCTTTTTCTATTTCTTTTTCTATGGTTTGTTTTTCGTAGTCGATGTTATGCAATGTAAAATGATATTGTGCTCTATTTCCTTCTAAAATTGCACTATTTTTGATTTTGGCTTCCATCTCTAAAATTTCTTCAACCAAATCTTTTATATTTTTGCTCCACTTATCGTGGTTAAAAATGGTTACCTCTGCAAATGGATATCCATTTGGAATACGCAACCCACGACCTAATACTTGTGCTATAAGTAATTTTGAATTAAATGCTTTTTCTTCCATTGGAACGATTTGAAAAACATTTTTTACATCCCAACCCTCTGTAAGCATTGCAACAGAAATTATCCATTCTACGGGTTCGTCTATATTATCTACTAATGGTAACTTTAAAATATTGGCTTTATGGTCTTTGTCGGAAGTTACAATTAAAACTTTGTCGTTACTAATATAACTTTCTGAACCTTCTCCTTTTTCCACTAAAAACTCTACTAATCTAGTTTTTAACATTTTTGCTACTTTAATATCTTTTGTAATAAGTATTGTAAGCGGTTTTAGATTTGAGTAATCCTGTTTATTTCGTTTATGGTTCTGTAATATTTTTTGGAACTTCTCGTTTTCATTGGCATCTACATTTTCGACAACATAATTTACGCTTTTTACGAATTTGTTTTCAATTGCTGTTCTTAATGAAAAACGATAAATAACATCGTTGAAATAATCATTCTCTATATAAGAAGTACCTGTAAAACCTAATATATATTTAAAATTAAATGTTTGGTCTAACAAAAACTCTTTCCATTTTTTCACACTTTTACTTTCACTTGTGTTCCCCTCAACTTTATTATAAGCGTGGTGTACTTCGTCATTCAAAACTAAACATCTTTCGCCTTTACCAAAGGCTAAACTATCAAAAATTGACGAACCTGTTTTTGTATAAACGGCATTAATATTTTCTATTGCGATACAACCATCTTTTATTGTTTGGTCTGCATTTATTATAGTTGGGTTACTAATTTTGGCAGATTGTGGTATGGCATTTTTCAAAGTTGCATCTGTTGAAAGAGCGTTAAATTTTTTTGTTAGTTCTCTTTCTATTGTTAAACTTGGCGGACCTAACACTAAAACCTTATCGACAATTCCTAAACCTAACGCAATTTGTGCAATGCCATACATTACATAACTTTTTCCTGTTCCTGTTGCTAGGTCAATACAAGCTGAAAGTTTGTGAGGAATTTGAATTTTTGATAAATATTCTTTTTCGCTTTTATAACGTAATTGCAGTTGTTCATTAGCATTGTAGTTTTCTTTTACCATATCTTCGATAGTATTGTACTTTGAAGATATTAGATAATGAATTGCTGTTTTTATAGCTGTTTTTTGGTATTCTCTATTTGTGCAAAGTATATCTAAAAATCTATCCCAATCAACTAATGGGTATTTAATTGGGTCGTAACTTTTTGAATCGACTTTTAAAACTAAATCTTGTGTGTTGAATATTTTTTTACCTACCATTTAGTTTGTTTTTAATACTTGTTTGAACTCGTTACCATAAATATCAATAAAAATAACGCATATTTTTTCTCCGAATTTTTCTAATGGAATTTGCAAATTGTTTTCTTTTTCCCCAATGTCATCTTTGAATATACAATGACTCATCATAAAATCATCGCCGTTAAAATTGTCGTCAATAACGACCATACTTAAACTTTCAAAATTTTGGAGTGTTTTGTTTGTGTCTTCTTCTCTAAAATTTGAACTGAATTTCGTTATAATAATATTTTCGTTTTCAAAATTTGATTCAACATCAGGTTGTAAACTAAAATGAAAACCGATAGCGTTTTCTAAATCATTTACTTTTGTTTTGTTTTGAGGTTGACGAATTTTAGCAAAATTTTTAGGATGTAATTCTTTGATTATTTGGTATGGAATTTTTAGAAAATAATAGCGTACATCGTCTATTTCGTAAAAATCACTAATAAAATCGACTGCGTTTGCTGGTGCAATGATGTAAACCCTTTTAGAAACACTTTTGCCTAAAGTTTGGTGTAAGTTTTCTAAAAAGAAAATATCTAAATTACTGTTTAAACTGTTTAGGTAATCCCAAACAATAACTGGGTAGCCGTCTTTTCGTTCTCCGTGAAAAGTAAATCCTTTTTTGGTTGATTTTTTTGGGGCTACTTCAAAAAGTTGTAAAACAAATTCAATATATTTATCTTGATTGAGTTCTTGCATTTTTGCAAGGTCATAAATACCTGTGTTTACTGTAACAAATGTTTTTGCTTGTTTGTTATATGCTTTCTTTTTAGCATCAAAATTTTTAGAGTTTTGAATATTCAACAATCTTTTTTGTATTGTATAAAAACTAAATTTTCCAATATCACAAGTTATCCATTTTCTGTTTAATTTTTCGGCAACTGCACAAGTAGTTCCGCTACCTCCAAAAAAATCTAAAACTATATCATTTTCGTTGGTAGATGCCTTTATTATTCTTTCCAATAGAATTTCAGGCTTTTGTGTAGGGTAGCCTAAAATTTCTGTTCTTATTCTTGAAACTATTGGTAAATACCACCAATCTTCTGGTATTTTTCCTAATGATAAATCCGCAATAGTACCTCCAAAACCTGTGCTTTCACTTTCAAATTTTCCTGCTGTTGTATCGTGGTATGGCATTCTAATATCATCTTTATTAAAAATCCATTTTGTTGTTGATTTTGTATACCAAAAAATAACATCGTGTTTTCTTGAGAATTGTTTTTGACCTGGTGCAGATGGCCCTGTATAAGTCCAAATTATTTCATTTCTAAAATTATTCTCCCCAAAGATTTCATCTAAAATCGTTTTAATATAATGTGCTTTTTTCCAATCTAAATGAACATAAATTGAACCGTCGTCTGAAAGTATTTCTTTCGCAAAAATTAATCTTCTTCTTATAAATTCAATAAAATCAGAATCTTTTGACTTATCGCTATATGCTTTTTGCCCACTATCTCCTTCAAAATCTGATGAAGTGCCAAAAGGCGGGTCAATGTAAATAAGTTTTACCTTTCCTTTTACTTTGTCCTTAATTAGAGGGTCTTCGTTTTTATATATGGTTTTAAGGAATTGCAAATTATCACCAAAAACTAACATATTTCTCCAACCATCAGCAAAAACTTCTCTTTTTCCGTTGTAGATTTTTTCAACTTGCAAAGGCACTGCAAAAGTGCCGTCTTGGTCAGCCAATAGATCTTCTTTACGCATTTTACCTGCATAACGAAGTTCGTATTCTTTTTGTGTAGTTGGAAATAATTTTTCTTTAAAATCGTCTGGAATGTTTGAACCTTTTGCAAGTTGCTCAATTAAAAATTCTCTTTCTTGTAATGTTAGGTTTTTCATCTTTGTATAATTGTTTTCAAAAATATAAAAAACATTTATTTAAAGGGGTATTAATTAAAGGTTATTTAATTAAAGGCTATATTCTAATATTGAGTCATATATTTTTAATATGGTCAAAGAGAAAAAAGAGAAATCTAAAGAAGTTTTAATTCTAGCTGAACGAATTAAAAGTTTAAGAAAAAAAGCTGGATACACCAGTTATGAGATTTTTGCTTATGACAATAACATAACTAGAAGTCAATGGGGCAGATATGAAAAAGGCGAAGATATTAGATTTACAAGCCTTGTTAGAATATGTAAAATATTTAAAATTTCACTTGAGGATTTTTTCTCAGAAGGATTTAATAGTAAATGATTTCTAATGTGTTTTTGAAAATAGTTTAAGTACATTACTTCGACAACTATCAAAAAATTGTCAAAACTATAAAACTTAAAAACCCCACCATCGGAAGCTCTTTTATAATGCGAATATTGCTCACATTCAAGAGAGCAACAAATTCATAATCGCATACAACGGAACTATTTTTACTTTCTCCATTTCAGAAAAATTTTCTAATGACTGCCGTATTCCAATAGTCTAGTTTTTTCTAAACACATTCTTTTCGATAAAAAACAAGGCAATACTATTGATGAAATGATGAAAATCCAAACCAATATGAGTGTTGTTTTGATAAAAATACAAATCAATACCCTCTCATCGAATCAATTTCAAAACACTACAATGTGAACAAACCCTGCTAAATGCAGCATTCTTTTATTCTAAAAAACATACTAATCGGGGTTGATTTCATAAGAAATTAATCCTTTTTTTAATCAAACACCCTAGCCCCGATTGAAGTGAAAAGCCCAGAGCAAAAAAAGTAAAAGTTTCCTGTTCTAAAAAAGCGACCAACGGAAGCTCTTTTTAGGACTTTGGAAACTTTACTTTTTTGCGAGGACTTGTAACAGAAAGCGGGAGAATGCTTCTTATAATAAAACGCCTTAAAATACTGTTAATTCTTCGGCTGACATCTTGTCAGATTGATTCAAATAATTGTAACTTTGCATTCTTATTAAAACACACTTTTGAAAGTGACTATGGAAAAGATTATTGAAGAAAGCAAGCAAGGCGAAAGCCTCGTTTTAGATTATAAACCGGAGAATACCAAGAAACTCTTTATAGAAAGTTACGGCTGTGCGATGAATTTTTCGGATAGCGAAATCGTAGCTTCCATCCTATCGTCTAACGGATATAATACCACGCAAATCCTTGAAGAAGCTGATTTGGTTTTGGTAAATACCTGTTCGATTCGGGACAAAGCGGAACAAACAATCCGTAAACGTTTAGAGAAATACAACGCCGTGAAACGCACCAATCCGAAGATGAAAGTTGGGGTTTTGGGTTGCATGGCAGAACGTTTGAAAAGTCAGTTTCTGGAAGAAGAAAAAATTGTTGACCTTGTTGTAGGTCCTGATGCGTATAAAGATTTGCCCAATTTATTGGCAGAAGTCGAAGAAGGTCGCGATGCGATTAACGTGATTTTGTCGAAAGATGAAACCTATGGCGATATTTCACCCGTTCGATTGAATTCGAATGGCGTTTCAGCTTTTGTTTCCATCACACGTGGTTGCGATAATATGTGTACGTTTTGCGTGGTGCCTTTTACCCGAGGTCGCGAACGCAGCCGTGAACCGCAAAGCATTATAGCAGAAATTCAGGATTTGTGGGACAAAGGTTTTAAGGAAATTACGCTTTTGGGTCAGAATGTGGATAGTTATCTTTGGTATGGCGGCGGACTGAAAAAAGATTTTATCAATTCTTCCGAAATGCAAAAAGCAACTGCGGTTGATTTTGATCAATTACTTGAAATGGCGGCTGTTGGTTTTCCAAAAATGCGCATTCGGTTTTCGACTTCAAATCCTCAAGATATGCACGAAAGTGTGTTGCACGTGATTGCGAAACATTCGAATATTTGCAACCATATTCACTTGCCGGTTCAATCGGGAAGCAACAGAATCCTTAAGGAAATGAACCGTTTGCACACTCGGGAACAGTATATGACTTTGATTGATAAAATCAGGACGATCATTCCGGATTGTTCCATTACCCAAGACCTGATTTCAGGTTTTCCAACTGAAACTGAAGAAGATCACCAAGATACTTTGAGTTTGATGGAATACGTGAAATACAGTTTTGGTTATATGTACGCTTACTCTGAACGTCCGGGAACACTTGCCGAACGCAAAATGGAAGATGACGTTCCGGAAACTACAAAATTGCGAAGATTACAAGAAATTGTGGATGCACAAAGAAAACACAGTGCAATAAGAACTCAGGAATTCGTGGATCAAACTGTGGAAGTTTTGGTGGAAAAAGTTTCAAAAAAATCAGAAAACGATTGGTCTGGAAGAAACTCACAAAGTATTGTGGTGGTTTTCCCGAAAGAGAATTATAAAATTGGTGATTTTGTAAATGTGAAAATTACGAGTTGCACCAGTGGAACTTTGATTGGTGAAGCAGTTGGATTGAGTGAGACGAATTAAAAAAAGTTCGCCACGAATTTCACGAATTAGCACGAATTTCTTTTTTTAATTTTAAAAAAATTTATAAACTATTGAATTATTGAAATCAGTAGCAAAAAACAATAAATATGGAGTTATATAAAAAAGAAGAGTATTACAAAATCATAGGCTTATGTATGGAAGTTCATAGAGTTTTAGGTGGCGGATTATCTGAAATTATATATAAAGATGCTTTGGAAATCGAATTCAAGATTAACAATATTCCCTATGAAAGAGAAAAACCATTTTCTATAATATATAAAGGACATCCAATTTCACATAAATATTATGCAGATTTTGTAGTTTATGATGAAATTATTTTTGAGGTAAAAGCGCTAAAAGAAATTATAAATGAACATCTAACTCAAACATTGAATTATATGGTTTTAGCTGAAAGTCAAATTGGAATAATCGCAAATTTTAATATTAAAACGCTTCAACACAAAAGAGTTGTTGTTTAAATTTCAAAAATATTTACAGTTAAAAAAATTCGTGAAATTCGTGAAATTCGTGGCAAAAAATAATTTGTGTTAAACAAAAAACTATGGAAACAGTTCAATCAATAAAACAACGATTCGAGATTATCGGGAACGACCCGAAACTCAATCGTGCGATAGAAAAAGCCATTCAAGTGGCACCAACTGATATTTCGGTATTAGTGGTGGGTGAAAGTGGTGTTGGAAAAGAAAGCATTCCGAAAATCATTCATACTCTTTCTCACAGAAAACACGGAAAATACATCGCCGTAAACTGTGGAGCCATACCGGAAGGAACCATTGACAGTGAACTTTTTGGTCACGAAAAAGGATCTTTTACAGGCGCAACTGGAACTCGTGAAGGTTATTTTGAAGTTGCCGATGGTGGAACCATTTTCCTTGATGAAGTGGGCGAATTGCCTTTGACAACGCAAGTAAGATTGCTTCGTGTGCTTGAGAATGGCGAGTTTATAAAAGTAGGTTCTTCACAAGTGCAAAAAACAAATGTTCGGATTGTGGCTGCAACCAATGTAAACTTGTTTGACGCCATCGAAAAAGGGAAATTTCGAGAAGATTTGTATTATAGATTGAGCACTGTGGACATTACTTTGCCGCCTTTGCGCGACAGAAAAGACGATATTCATTTACTGTTCAGAAAATTTGCTGCAGATTTTGCCCAAAAATATAAAATGCCTCCGATTAAACTAGACGAAAATGCAGTTCAGTTATTGCAAAAATTTCGTTGGAGTGGAAACATTAGACAGTTGCGAAACGTAGCTGAACAAATTTCGGTTTTAGAAACTAATCGCGACATAAACGCAGCAACACTGCAATCCTACTTACCTTCGGAAGCAAGTAATTTGCCTTCTGTTATAAAGGACAAGAAAAGCAAAAATGATTTTAGCACCGAAAGAGAAATTCTGTACAAAGTGCTTTTTGATATGAAAAGTGATTTGAATGATTTGAAGAAATTGACTTTGGAATTGATGCAAAACGGCGTCACAAAAGTTCAGGAGACAAATTCAAATCTTATCAAAAAAATATATGGTTCCAACGAAGATGACAGCGAAATAGATTTTGAAGAAGAGCCAAGAACTGGAGTAATCACGACACAAAACAACGAAAATAATTATCAGGAGCAAGATGATAATTACCAATTTGCCGAAACAGTTGAAGAAGAAGAAATTCTGAAATTAGAGCAAAGAGAAATCGAAATGATAAAAAAATCTTTGGATAAAAATAAAGGAAAACGAAAAGCTGCCGCCGATGAATTGGGGATTTCGGAAAGAACTTTGTATCGAAAAATAAAACAGTTTGATCTTTAAAAATTGAATATCTTTGACCCGAGCGCTATCAAACTGGCGCGCACTTTTTAAATATAAAATGAAGCACTTACACTATATCATTACTCTTACACTACTATTTACTTTCAGTGGATGTTCGGTTTATAACTTCACTGGAACTGGTAAAATTGATGCAAAAACTTTTCAAGTAAATTATTTTCCAAACAATTCCGAATTGATTGAACCAGGGATTGACCGAACTTTTACCTTGGCATTGCAAGACCTTATCCAAAATCAAACCAACCTAAATATGGTGAAAAATAGTGGTGATTTAACATACGAAGGAGAAATTACAGATTACAGAATATCTCCAATGATGGCGACTGCCGATATTCAAGCTGCACAAAACAGATTGACAATCAGAGTAAATGTAAGGTTTACCAATAAAAATAAAGAAGCCGATAATTTTGAGAAACCGTTCGAATTTTTTTACGATTATCCAGCAGCACAACAACTTACAGGAACAACAAAGGATAACGCAATAAAAGTGATTTTCGAAAGAATCACCCAAGATATCTTCAACGAATCATTAGCAAAATGGTAAAAGTAAGTTGGCAGATAGCAGGACTCAGGTGGCAGTTAAAATCTTAAATCTTAAAATGAACGTAACCGATTATACTTATCTAATTAATAAACCAGATGCTATCAACGAGAAGCAAACAGATGCCTTGGGGAAAGTGCTGGATGAATTTCCGTTTTTTCAAAGCGCCAGAGCTTTGCGATTGAAAGGGCTTTTTAATGAAAATAGTTTCAGATATAATTATGCTTTAAAAGTTACGGCTGCGCACACTACTGACAGAACCGTTTTATTTGACTTCATCACTTCAGACACTTTTGTCGCTATCCAAAAAGGATTATACGACAAGAAAATTTTAGAACTTCTAGACATCAACGTTGTTGATTCAGAAGTAATTAAGCCTGAAATAAGGCTTGAGCCAAAAATAAATACCTTAGAACAATCCATTCTTACTACTATAAAAGGAGCTACTCCTATTGAAGTTGATGAAAATACAAAATTAGCAGAAGAAAATCTGGAAATTGGGAAACCTTTGGGTTTCTCCATAAACGAAAAACATTCTTTTCAAGAATGGCTCCAACTTTCCCGAACTCAACCAATAGTAAGAGAAAAAGTAAGCGAAGTTATTTCTAAAACAGCTGCATTGGACGAGGACAAAAAGAAAAAAGCGGAATTGATTGATAAATTTATTGAAGCTAGTCCAAAGATTTCTCCAATAAAGCAAAGTACAGAATCAGCCACTTATTTTGAAACAAATAAAACAGATAATTCTTACTTAATGACCGAAACTTTAGCAAGAGTTTACTTGGAGCAAAAAAAATATCAAAAAGCGATACAAGCTTATGAGATATTAATTTTGAAATATCCAGAAAAAAGTAGTTTCTTTGCAGACCGAATCTCGGATATTAAGATTTTACAACAAAATAATAATTAAACAATGAGCACATTTTCAATTTTTTTAGTTTTAATAACAATAGTTTGTTTCTTACTAGTAGTAGTAATAATGGTTCAAAACCCTAAAGGTGGTGGGCTTTCTTCATCATTAGGTGGTTCTACACAAATTGGTGGTGTACAAAAAACTACAGACTTTTTAGATAAAAGCACTTGGACATTAGCTGCAATATTAATTGTACTTATTTTACTTTCAAGTTTAAGTTTTGGAGGATCATTAGGCGAAAGTGATTCAAAAATTATTGACAAAACCGAAACTCCTGCTTCAAGCACTACAACTCCAGCTGCACCTGTTCAAAATGCACCTGTCGGAACAACTCCAGCAAAATAATTTTTTACATCATAATATTTAAAAGCGTTAGCATTTTGTTAACGCTTTTTTTGTGCATAAACGTCAAATTTTAACTACTTTTGCACGGTTAAAATACATCAAAATAAAAAAATACAAACTATTATGGCTTTAAATATCAAACCGCTTTCAGACCGTGTTCTTATCGAACCAGTAGCTGCTGAAACAAAGACTGCCTCAGGGATTTTTATTCCGGATAACGCAAAAGAAAAACCACAAAAGGGAACTGTTGTTGCTGTTGGAAAAGGCACAAAAGACCACGAAATGACTGTAAAAGTTGGAGATTCTGTTCTTTACGGAAAATATGCCGGTACAGAATTGAAACTAGAAGGAAAAGATTATTTGATTATGCGTGAGGACGATATTCTTGCGGTTGTGTAATTAGGTATTAAGTTCAAAGAATTAAGTAGTAAGACAATTTAAAAGTTAAAAACAAAATGGCTAAAAATATAAAATTTGATATTGAAGCACGTGACGGTTTAAAACGTGGCGTCGATGCATTAGCAAACGCAGTAAAAGTAACCCTTGGACCTAAAGGTCGTAACGTAATTATTGGAAAATCTTTCGGTGGTCCAACTGTTACTAAAGATGGTGTTACCGTTGCAAAAGAAATAGAGTTGAAAGATCCATTAGAAAATATGGGTGCTCAAATGGTAAAAGAAGTAGCTTCTAAAACCAATGATTTGGCTGGAGACGGAACAACAACTGCTACAGTTTTGGCGCAAGCCATTGTAAAAGAAGGTTTGAAAAATGTTGCTGCCGGTGCAAATCCAATGGATTTGAAAAGAGGAATCGACAAAGCTGTTGAAGCTATTGTTGCTGACTTGGCAAAACAAGCTAAAGTAGTAGGAAGTGATTCTGAAAAAATAAAACAAATTGCTTCTATTTCGGCTAATAACGATGAAGTAATTGGCGAATTGATTGCTAACGCTTTCGCGAAAGTTGGAAAAGAAGGCGTAATCACTGTTGAAGAAGCCAAAGGAACTGATACTTATGTAGATGTTGTCGAAGGAATGCAATTTGACAGAGGATATCTTTCTCCTTATTTTGTTACCAATGGTGAGAAAATGGAAGTAGAATTAGAAAGTCCTTACATCCTTTTATACGACAAAAAAGTTTCTTTATTAAAAGAGTTGTTACCAATTTTAGAACCTGTTGCACAATCGGGCAGACCCCTATTAATTATTGCCGAAGACATTGATGGAGAAGCATTATCAACTTTGGTGGTAAACAAATTACGTGGCGCCTTGAAAATCGCTGCTGTAAAAGCACCTGGTTTTGGAGACAGAAGAAAAGCAATGTTAGAAGATATTGCAATTTTAACTGGAGGAATCGTAATCTCGGAAGAAAGAGGGTACACTTTAGAAAACACAACTATCGAAATGTTGGGAACTGCAAAAAGAGTAACTATCGATAAAGACAATACAACCATTGTAAGTGGTGCTGGTGAAGCTGATGTAATCAAAAATCGCGTGAGCCAAATCAAAGGCCAAATGGAAGCAACGACTTCGGATTACGACAAAGAAAAATTGCAGGAACGTTTGGCTAAATTAGCTGGTGGTGTTGCTGTTTTATACGTTGGAGCAGCTTCTGAAGTGGAGATGAAAGAGAAAAAAGACAGGGTTGACGATGCGCTTCACGCAACTCGTGCCGCTGTTGAAGAAGGAATTGTAGCTGGTGGAGGTGTGGCGCTATTGAGAGCCAAAAATGCTCTTGCTGCTTTAAAAGCAGATAACGCTGACGAAGCAACCGGAATCCAAATTATATCACGTGCTATTGAATCTCCATTGAGAACGATTGTCGAAAACGCTGGTCTTGAAGGTTCAGTTGTTGTTGCAAAAGTTGCCGAAGGAAAAGGTGATTTTGGTTACAATGCAAAAACCGACGAATATGTTGATATGCTAAAAGCAGGAATTATCGATCCTAAAAAAGTAACTCGTGTAGCTTTAGAAAACGCAGCATCTGTTGCCGGAATGATATTGACAACCGAATGTGCTTTGGTAGAAATCAAAGAAGAAAACGGTAGTGCAATGCCTATGGGCGGAGGAATGCCTGGAATGATGTAATTTTAAATTCCAAACTAGGATAAATAATCTAGAAACCTGTTCCAATAAAGGAACAGGTTTTTTTATCGCCAAGGATTATTCCAACTAGAGTTTCTGCTAATAATGCAAGAAAGTTTAACCTCCATTTTCTCTTTGTGAAAAAACAAGTGATATTCTTTTTTATAAGCAATAGATTGTCGATTTTTGCCCCTTGTAAATCAATTCAAATAAAAATGATTATAGACGATAAAGAAATAATTTTATTAAAAGTTTCTGGCCAGGACAAGCCAGGGGTGACAGCTGGTTTAACATCCATATTGGCAAATTATGATGCCATTATTTTAGATATTGGTCAAGCCGATATTCACGATACGCTATCTTTAGGTATTTTATTTGAAATAAAAGCAGGTTCTTCTTCAGCGCCTGTATTGAAAGATTTATTGTTCAAAGCCTATAATTTGGGGATTAATGTTAAGTTTATTCCGATATCTATTCCTGATTATGAAATTTGGGTTAAAGGACAAAGCAAGCAACGTTACATCATCAATGTTTTGGGTGAAAAGTTGACAGCAAGGCAGCTAGCAGCTGTGACCAAAATAATGTCAGACCAAAAATTGAATATTGATTCGATCATAAGATTAACCGGTAGAACTTCGGTGGTGGAGATAGAAGAATATCCTCGTTCTTGTGTACAATTATCTGTAACCGGTAATATTGTAGATAAAACGCTGATGACGGCAAATTTTATGGAAATTTCAGGGGCGTTTGATGTAGATATCTCTTTTCAAGAAGATAACATGTACAGAAGAAATAGACGTTTGGTGTGTTTTGATATGGATTCTACCTTAATTCAAACCGAAGTAATTGATGAATTGGCTGAATTAAATGGTGTTGGCGCACAAGTCAGAGCCATCACAGAATCGGCAATGAATGGCGAAATTGATTTCAGCGAAAGTTTCAAAAAACGTATGGCTTTGTTGGAAGGTTTGAGCGAAGATGTTCTGCATAATGTTGCCATAAATCTACCCATAACAAAAGGAGCTCACCGCTTGATGAGAGCCTTAAAATATTACGGCTATAAAACTGCTATTTTATCTGGAGGATTCACCTATTTTGGAGATTATTTACAAAAGGAATTAGGGATTGATTACGTTTACGCCAATCAATTGGAGATTAAAGATGGTAAACTGACAGGTAAATATCTGGGTGATATTGTGGATGGTCAAAAGAAAGCAGAATATCTAAAAGCCATTGCAGAAAAAGAAGGAATACACATCAACCAAACCATTGCTGTGGGCGATGGCGCGAATGATTTGCCTATGTTGAACTTAGCGGGTTTAGGAATTGCCTTTCACGCCAAACCGAAAGTAAAAGAAAATGCAGCAACTTCTATTTCGAGTCTGGGTCTTGACGGTATTTTATACTTATTGGGCTACCACGACAGACATATTGATATGATGCAGGAGGAGTAAATATTTCAAATTATATTATAAAATCAAAATCCCGTATTGAAATTTCACTACGGGATTCTTTTTATATTTTTAATACTTTTTTGTCGTGTTTAATTTTAGATTGGTCAAGAATTAGCTTTTCTGAAGCATTGCAGATACCTCTTGCTCCACAACTCATCCTATGTGGTCCGCAGGAAGCCAAAAAAGTTATCGTAAACATTATTAAAAAAAGTTTTTTCATTTTATTGATTTACAATTTCTTGCATATTTTTCAATTGTTCCAAGTAATCTCTTTGGTTCGACAATCTCGGTATCTTATGTTGTCCGCCCAGTTTGTCTTTTTCTTTTAACCAATCGTAGAATAAATTTTCTCGAGCAACATTTATAACTAACGGATTAAGGGTCATATTGTTAAATCGTTTTGCCTCGTAATCAGAATTTAAGGATTGTAATGTTTCATCCAATACTTTTTGGAACGTAGTCACATCCTCCGGAATTTTCTTAAACTCAATCATCCATTCGTGAGCTCCTTTATCCTTATCTTTCATAAAAACGGGAGCCACAGTATAGTCTACTATTTCGGTTCTGGTAATTTGGCACGCTTTGGCAATAGCCTGATCCGTATTTTCGACCATTAATTCTTCGCCAAAAACATTAATATGATGTTTTGTTCTTCCTGTCACCCGAATTTTATATGGATTCAATGAAGTAAAACGCACGGTATCCCCTATCAAATAACGCCACAACCCAGAATTAGTGGTGATGACAATAGCATAATTTTTAAAAAGTTCGACATCAGACAACCGAATGGTTTTTTGATTTGGCGTTCCAAAAGTATCCATCGGAATGAATTCATAGAAAATTCCATAATCAAGCATCAACAATAAATCATTGGAATCATTCAAATCCTGAATGGCAAAAAATCCTTCGGAAGCATTGTATATTTCATAATATTTGAAATCACTTTTCGGCAGAATTTTTTTATATTGTTCTCGATAGGGTTCAAAGCTAACGCCACCGTGGAAATAAACTTCCAAATTTGGCCAAAGTTCCATCAAATTTCCTCTGCCAGTTTCTTCAAGCAATTTGTTCATTAAAACTAACATCCAAGAAGGAACACCAGCAAAACTGGTTACATTTTCGTTTTTGACTTCATTTATTATCGCAGGAAGTTTCGTTAACCAATCGCTCATCAACGAAATTTCCTTATTTGGAGTGCTGCTGAAATCTGCCCAAAGCGGCATATTTTCAATTAAAATAGCGGATAAATCCCCGAAAAAAGTATTATTGTCTTCATAAATTTGGGAACTTCCGCCAAGTCGAAGGCTTTTCCCCAAAAACATTTCGGAATTTTCGTTATTGTTCAAATACATACACAACAAATCCTTGCCAGCTTTGTAATGACAGTCTTCTAATGCTTCAGGGCTTACGGGGATAAATTTGCTTTTGGCATTTGTAGTTCCACTCGATTTGGCAAACCATTTTACGGGAGTTTCCCAGAAAACATTCTGTTCTCCTTTTCGGGTGCGTTCTAACAAAGGTTGCAATTCTTCATAGGTAGAAACGGGAACTCTTTCGGCGAAAGTAGCATACGAATTTACGGAAGCATAATCGTATTTTTGACCCATAATTGTATTTTCTGAGGCTCGAATCAAGTTCATCAGCAACTCTTCCTGTACTTCATTTGGGTATTTTATAAAAAGTTCTATTTGATGAATTCTTTGTTTAAGAACCCAGGAAGCAAACGAATTGATTACAGTTATTGGCATTTTTCTGAGTAATGAATTATGAATTACAATTTACGAATTATAACTTTACCAAAAATAGCGATTTTTGTCAAACTTTATACTTTAAACCTGAAACTTTAAACCAAATGACTTACGAAGGTGTACTTTCTAAAATGCAAACCGAATTTGGGAATCCAATTCAATATTATTTGGTTTTTGAAAACAGTTTTTTAAACGTGAATCAATTGCTGAACAAAAATCTGGAAATCAATTTTGTGGGTTACCAATGTTTGAATTGTGGCAAAAAGAAAAAGATTTATCGTCAAGGATTTTGTTACGATTGCTTTTATTCCAGCCCAGCTGTTGGCGATTGGATTATGAAGCCTGAATTAAGCACTGCTCATCTTGGGATTCAAGACAGGGATTTGGTTTATGAAGAGAAAGTACAATTGCAGCCACATATTGTTTATTTAGCTTTGTCAAGCGAAGTAAAAGTGGGAGTAACACGAAAAACTCAAATGCCTACACGATGGATTGATCAGGGCGCAACCCAAGCTATTGCTATTGTGGAAGTTCCTAACAGGTATTTGGCAGGAATCACCGAAGTCGCCTTGAAAAACCATTATGCCGATAAAACTAATTGGCGCAAAATGCTTCAAAACGATGTGGAACAAGTCGATTTAATCGCTGAAAGATTGAAAGTCGAAAACTTAATTCCCGCCGAAGTCCAGGAATATTTCTATTTGCAGAAAAACGATTTATATGAAATGCATTTCCCGGTTTTAGAATATCCAAAAAAAATAAATAGTTTAAGTTTAGAAAAAACACCCAATTTTCAAGGAAAACTAACTGGAATAAAAGGACAATATTTAATTTTTGATGATGGGACTGTTTTTAATATCCGCAGTTCTGAAGGGTATGTGGTGCAAATTAATATTTAAAACAAAGCCCTTTCAATCCCATGGCATAGGACCAAAAGGGCAAACTATTAAAAAAAATACTTATTGAATGGTAATCTGAAAAGGCATCATAGCATGAACTCCTTTTTGAGATTGCATTCTTTTAATTTGTTCCATCAAACGATAGGTTTCTTCTCCTAATTCTTCTTTTATAAAGGATTCTTTTGATTTTGCAAAAGGCAGATTTTCTAAAATATCGTTGATGTCTTTTTCAAATTCAGGGAAGTTTTGTGTTTTGTAGTCTTTAATTTTGGCTAAACTTGCTGCTTCTTTTAATGCAGCATCCAAACCACCAATTTTATCCACAAGTCCTATTTTTATTGCTTGAGAACCTGACCAAACTCTGCCTTGTGCAATTGAATCTACTTGTGCAAAGGACATTTTTCGTCCTTCGGCAACGTGTGATACAAAAGTTTTATAAATATGCTCGACACCTTCAAGAGTAACTGCTTTAAATTTTTCGTCCATTGGAACAAACGGACTATATTCAGCTGCATTGTCATTGGTTTTTACTTGTTCAGTGTGAATGCCAATTTTTGTTGCTAATTGTGTGAAATTAGGCAATATTCCAAAAACTCCTATTGAACCAGTAATAGTATTGCTTTCAGCAAAAATTTTGTTAGCATTGCAGGCGATATAATATCCTCCTGAAGCAGCATAATTTCCCATAGAAACCACAACTGGTTTTACCTTTTTTGTCAATTCAATTTCTCTCCAAATCAAATCCGATGTTAACGCATTTCCACCTGGACTATCAATTCGAAGCACAATTGCTTTTATATTCTTGTTTTTTCTTGCTTCAACTAGTGAGCGACGCATTGAGCCTTCACCAATAGTGTTGACATCACCTTCTCCACTCATAATTTCTCCCTGAGCATAAATAATGGCAATTTTGTCTTTGCTATCAAAGCTTTCCGAAGTCGTAGCTACTTTTCTGGCATAATCTAAAATGCTTATTTTGTTGTAATCTTCATCATTATCAACTTTTAAAGCTTTTTTAACGGCACTATGATAGACATCTTCATAAGCCACAACATCAACTAATTTCTGTGCCTTTGCCATTTCAGGAGTTCTGGCAAGAAGACCGTTTGCAATTTCGTTCAATTTTGCAACTGAAACATTTCTGCTTATCGAAATATCGGCTATCACACTACTCCAAACGGAATTTAATAATGCTGAAATTTGTTCTCTGTTTGCATCACTCATTTTGTTATCAAGGAAAGGTTCAACAGCACTTTTATATTTTCCGTGTCGAATTACTTCCATTTTTACGCCGGTTTTATCCTGAAAATCCTTGAAAAACATCATTTCTGCTGATAATCCTTTGAAATCTAAATCCCCAACCGGATTAATGTAAATCGTATTGGCTACAGAATTTAAATAATATTCTTTTTGTGAATACGAATTGGCATAAGCCATAACAAATTTTCCTGATTTTTTGAAACTTTGCAATGCATCACGCAACGCTTTATATTGAGCAATTCCTAATTCAGAATTATCATTTAAAATTGAAATCCCCTTGATGTCATCATCTGTTTTTGCTTCTTCGATGGCATTTATAATATCAGAAAGACCTACTTTTTCGCCATCGGCTAAAATGGTCATCCAAGGATCTTTGTATTTTCCGGCATAATCATTTTTAATGTGTTCCAGGTTCAATTCGATAACCGAGTTGTTTTTAACCGCTATTTCTTCAGATTCGCCACCAAAAATCATCGCTAATATTACTATTCCAAAAAAGGACAACATAAAAAAGACAAATAAGCCTACGATGGTTGCCAAAACATTTCCTAAAAATCTCATAATTGTATTTTTTTAATAAGTAGTAAAAAGTGCTGAATTGTTACAAATTTAAGTTCAAAAACTAAAAAAATAGTTATCAACACGCTGGCAAATATAGTTCAATTCTAAAATTGTTTTAGTTAATTTGTGGTTAATATGAAATCACAACATCAGGTCGTTTTATCCCTCGGGACTAATCAAGGTAATCGTCTTGATAACGTGGAGCGTAGCCTTGAAATGATACATCGGGAAATAGGTACGATTATCAAAATTTCGAAGTTGTACGAAACGCCTTCTTGGGGTTTTGATAGTGATGCCTTCTATAATTGTGCTTTAGTAATTCACACTTTTAGCTATGCACATAAAATCTTAGAGCAAATTCTGAATATTGAAAGACGATTGGGTCGACTTCGTGGAGATACGTTAGAATATCAATCGCGGATTATTGATATTGATTTGATTACTTTCGACGAAGAAATTATTGAAACAAAAGAACTTCAGGTTCCACATCCGCTGATGCAAAACAGAAGGTTTGTTTTGTTGCCAATGTTGGATTTGAATTTAGACTGGAAACATCCTGTTTTTCACAAAAAAATTTTCGAATTACTGGAAAATTCTCCAGATAACAGTGTTTGCACAATTGTACAGAATTTAGAAATGCCATTGGACAGCATTCCTTTGGAACAGTTTAATTATATCGCTTTTGAAGGAAATATTGGAGCTGGAAAAACAACTTTAACCACGAAAATTGCTGAAGATTTTAATGCTAAAACAGTTTTGGAACGCTTTGCCGACAATCCTTTTCTTCCAAAATTTTACGAAGATCAAAATCGTTATGCTTTTCCGCTTGAAATGTCATTTCTTGCCGATAGATACAAACAATTATCCGATGATTTAGCTCAATTCGATTTGTTCAAGGATTTTATCGTTGCCGATTATCATATTTTCAAATCCTTGATTTTTGCTAAAATAACGCTAGCCGAAGATGAATATCGTTTGTACCGAACGTTATTTGATATTGTTTATAGAGAAATGCCAAAACCGGATTTGTATATTTATTTATACCAAAACACAGAGCGTTTACTGGAGAACATTAAGAAAAGGGGAAGAGATTATGAACAAAAAATTCCTGCTGAATATTTAGATAAAATTAACAATGGTTATCTTGATTATATCAAATCGCAAACCGAATTGAATGTTTTAATTATTGATGTTTCGGATAGGGATTTCGTAAAAAATCAGGAAGATTATCTTTATATTTTGGATGAAATCCAACAGAAGATTAGCCAATAAACTTGTTTCGAGTTTACCTTTTCAAAGAAAAATGACCTTTTATTTCGGGTTTAGAATCATCCAATTTCAAACAATACCAATAATCATCTTCGGGCAAGATATTATTATTGTATTTTCCATCCCAACTATATTTTAAAGCATTTAATGTTATTAATAATTTGCCGTACCGATCAAAAATTAAAGTACTAGAACCAGGGAAATCTTTCATTACTGTTATTTCCCAAACGTCGTTAAATCCATCGCTATTTGGAGTAAAATATTTTGCAATTGTTAATATTATAAAATCTTGGGTTACTAAATTGCATAAGTTTTTTTCTCTAACGTAGGCAGTATGTATTCCACTCGTGATGTACGAAAATTGATTAGAATTCTGGAATATTACTCCGTCTATAGAAAATTCGTAATAATTTTCCGGATTTGTTAGTTCAATTGTTATGAAGTTTTCGTTAACGATAATTGCATTAATAATGGGAGCAGGAAGTTCAATAACATTGATGTATTTGTTTGAGTAACATACAATAGAAGGCGAACTAATAATTACACTATAATTTCCTATGGTTGAGACGACAATGGTTTGTGAGGTTTCACCTCCTGGAGACCATAAATAATTCATCCCTGAGATTGAAGCGTCTAACATTGTGGTTTCGTTTTGGCATAAGATGACTTCTTCATTTATGCTGAGCACTGGGTATACAGTTGCTACTACTGCTACTCTTGGACTTGTACATTGATTTGTTGTATCAACATAATAGGTAGTTGTAGAAGAAATGCTTGGAGTCGTAAACGAAGTTCCTGTTCCCAATAAAGCCCCCCCCGTTGGGACATTATACCAGTTTAGTGTTCCTGATGAAGCAGTTGCGCCAAGTATTATTGTTCCTAAATCACAGCCATATCCTGGTATGGTTGAAGTAATCGATGGAGAACTATTTACCGTTGCAATAATTGCAGTTCTTGCAGCAATGGTACAACCAGTTGCTGTCGCATCAACATAATAGGTAGTAGAAGATGTCAAACTTGGGGTTGTAAATGAGTTTCCAGTTCCCAATGAAGTTCCTCCTGTCAAGACGTTGTACCAGTTTATTATTCCAGACGAAGCAATTGCTCCCAATGTTACTGAACCTGTATCACAACGAGATGCTGGTGTTGTTGAAGTAATCGATGGAGAACTGTTAACCGTAGCTACAATGGCTGTTCTTGTAGTAGTTGTACAGCCAGATGCAGTAGTATCAACATAATAGGTTGTTGTAGTTGAAATGCTTGGTGTTGTAAAAGAGGTTCCAGTTCCTAGTGAACTTCCTCCCGTTTGAACATCATACCAGTTTATTGCCCCAGCAGCCGAAGCTACTGCTCCCAATGTTACCGTACCTGTGTCGCAACGAGAAGCGGGTGTTGTCGAATTAATCGATGGTGAAATGACGGTAGCGGTAATTGCAGTTCTTGTCGGGGTTGTACATCCAGATGCCTTGGCATCAACATAATAGATGGTAGTAGTTGTAATGCTTTGTGTGGTATATGATGCTCCAGTTCCTAATGAAGTTCCACCCGTTTGTGTGTCATACCAGTTTACTGTTCCTGATGAAGCAGTTGCGCCAAGTATTACTGTTCCTAAATCACAGCGTGAATTAGGAATTGTTGAAGTAATAGTTGAGGGTGTATTAATAGTTGCTGTTATAGCCGTTCTTGTTGGGGTTGTACACCCAAACTCCGTTGCATCAACATAATAGATGGTAGTAGTTGAAATGCTTCGTGTTGTATATGATGTTCCAGTTCCTAGTGAACTTCCCCCCGTTTGAACATCATACCAGTTTATTGTCCCAGCCGAAGCTACTGCTTCCAATGTTAACGTACCTGTTTCGCATCGAGAAGCGGGTGTTGTCGAAGTAATCGATGGTGAAATTTTGACGGTAGCGGTAATTGCAGTTCTTGTCGCAGTTGTACAACCAGTTGCTGTCGCATCAACATAATAGGTAGTTGAAGCGGAGATGTTCGGGGTTGTAAATGAAGTTCCGGTTCCCAAAGAAGTTCCAACCGTTAGTGTGTCATACCAATTTATTGTTCCAGCCGAAGCTAGAGCTCCCAATGTTACCGTACCTGTGTCGCAACGAGAGTTAGCTGTTGTCGATGTAATTGTTGGAATAGGATTTATTGTTGCAATAATTTGAGTTCTTGGCGCACTAGGACAGTTTCCAGTTGCATCAACATAATAAATAGTTGTGGTTGTAATGATTGGAGTTGTAAATGTATTTCCTGATGTAATTGGACTTCCACCAATACTAGTTGTATACCAGTAAACACTTCCGTTTGTTGCAGTGGCATCGAGGGTAACGGTACCTGATCCGCATCTTGAGTTTGGTGTAGTACTATTTATTTGGGGAATTGTAATTATAGTACTCGTAGAAATTTGAAGTGTTGGGTCTCCCGGCATTCCTCCATATTCAACAATGTATCCTTTAGGTTGATAAGGACTGCCTGGATTAAGGTCTCCTGTATTGCTTAAATCATTCCAAGAACCGGGAACGCCAACTCCTGGTGCTGTAATGTGTGCGAAATCTTCATCTCCGGCTTGGTTAGGCTCATTGTTCATTGTGTTCCAAAAGGCAAAATTTGGAGTTGAACCTCCACCTGTTCCATACCAGAAAACAGTTCCCAATCCTCCATAGGCAAGACCTTCAGGTCCCGTTACCCATCTCCATAATCCTTCAACTCTTGCATCGCTACCTCCAATCCATCCAGCACCTCGTGCTTGTGCTCCTGATAATTGTGCTTCATCAGCGGCGGTAACGGTTGCTAGGTATCCTTGTAATCCATAATAGGTTTTCGATGAAGCAGCAGTATTCGCATTTGACCAAGTGATACCCACGTTGGGAACAAATTCATAAAAATGGCCGTTTCGCGGCAAATAATTCGCTCCCCCAATGCCCAAGTTGATAGAAAAGTTTCTGATTCCTGATGGTGAAAGTGAATAATTGTAATATTCAACATTTTTTATTGCAGTTTCAAATTCACTGTACGGTAACAATCCACCTGTTGTGCTGGATAATATTAGTTTCCCTTCTGAACGAATCCACGTGGATGTAATATTAGGATTAGTATATAAAACCGATAAAGAAAGCTGATCCTGGCCAACAATATAACCTGATGAAATTTGAATATCAACTGAACTGGCACTCGTATCGGCAGGGTCGTGGGTTATTGTTACGCTGGTTGCAATTTTGACATAGGTTAGTGGACAGTATATTTGATTTCCAACGGCTGTAATTTGTGGAGGGGCAATACCCATAAAGGTTTTACCCGAATTTATAGTTAATGTGTTTTTACTAGAATTATCTTTTTTGATAGGTGAATTATTGTTACTGGCAAAAGTAGCTTTCGAACAGATCAAAAGCAAGAGTGCTGTGGCTTTAAAAAAATGTCTAACTCTCATTTTGTAAGGTTTCGAAGTTCTGTTTGAGCAAAAGTCATCATAGAAAAACGGATGAAAAATAGGGTCAGAATGTGTTTTTTCATTTTTTGTAATTTACTTTTTTTTATAATATTTCAACTCCACTACTAGTAGAATGGATTTTGTACCTATAGAATTTTGAAACTACCCATATATCATACTGTATTTGTGAACATACAAATTATGTAATAAAAAATATTTTTTGTATCCTGTACAGTACTGCTTTATACTACTCTAGAAAAAAGACTACTTTAACTTCAATCTTCCAGAAGAATTGTCTTGATTTTATTCTATGATGTCCTACATAAATTGATTTTTTTCATAATTTTTGTTCGACCTACATCTCATTAACCCCATCAACCTTCTCTTTTGAAATGCAATTAAGTTTGCTAAATTCTATTTTGATAACTTTTTTAGCTACTGTTGTCATAAAAAAAATGCCCGGATGAATAATCGGACATTTTACTTTAAATATTATTTCGAATTAATAACTATTCTTTTATAATTATAAACGTTCCCTCAGCGTCATCAATTGACACTTTAATTATATAGGTACCAGTTTTTTTTTGGCAAATTCAATTTTTCAATAAATTCCAAACTACAATCCTTGCACTAACGGGAATATTTAAAGAATATTTTGTTCCTATGTTGCGGAATTTCAATAGAACCATCGCGCATTGCAGCGGCATCTAGCGACACACTAAATACTTACTGTTTTTTGTAAAAGTACACCTATCAATAGCCTATTTCACACCTATGACACCTTTTGCACCAGGGGCGATTACTAGAAAATATCAAGAAAAGAGGCAGAAGTTACGAACAAAATATTCCGGCTTCTTATTTAGATAAAACAAACAATGGTTATCTTGATTATATCAAATCACAAACCGAATTGAATGTTTTAATTATTGATGTTTCGGATAGGGATTTTGTGAAAAATCAGGAAGATTATCTTTTTATTTTGGATGAAATCCAACAGAAGATTAGCCAATAAATTCACTTTCGAGTTTACCTTTTCAAAGAAAAATGACCTCTTTTTTCGGGTTTGGTTTCATCGATTTTCAAAACATACCAATAATCATCGGAAGGCATAGGATATTTATTCAACATTCCGTCCCAGGTTAATTTAGTTATGTTTAGCACCGAAATTAATTTTCCATATCGATCAAAAATACTGACCTCAGCCTGAGGATAATTAATTAAACCTTTTACTTCCCAGAAATCATTATAAGTATCACCGTTTGGTGTGAAAAACTTGGGAGCAATCAAAACAATAAACGTTTGGCTATCATTGCTGCAAAGATTTATTTCTCTTACATAAGCTGTTTGTAATCCGCTTGGCACATTAAAAAAAACATTCGAGCTTTGATAATTGATTCCGTCAACCGAATATTCAAAATAGGCCTCTTCTTTTTTTAAATAAATCACAACGGTAGTTTCATTGACATCAATGCGTTCAATTTCAGGGATATTGTGCTCTACAACCGTAATTTTTTTTGTGCTGGAACAATTTTCTGGTGCTGGACTTGTAACAACTACAGTATAAATTCCCGAAGTTGAAACTGTAATTGTTTGTTTAGTTTCAGTTGTTGACCATAAATAAATCATCCCAGGAACTCCTGCGTCTAGTGTTGCCGTACTTGATTTGCATTTGGTTGCTTCTTGATCTGCAACAACGGGTGGTGTATAAACAAAGACATCCACTGGAACTCGATTTCCGTTGCTGCATCCGTTATTAAAGGCTTCTGAATAATAAGTACTACTCGCCGTAATATTTGGGATTGTAAAACTGGTTCCTGTTCCTTCAATGGTTGATCCCGTTGCAGTTGCATACCAATTTACAATTCCAATATCAGAACTTGCTTGAAGCGTTACGGTTCCCGAACCACATCTAGCAACTCCTGAATTAGTTGAAGTAATAGTTGGAATTGTATTTACAGTTGCAATAATTGGAATTCTGTTTGGACATCCATAATCAGCATAATAAGTTGTTGTTGTGTTTATTGAAGGAGTCACATAGTTGTCTCCCTTTTCTAAAAAAGTCCCACCACTTGCTGCATCATACCAATTTATTGTTCCTGTTGAACTTGCTTGAAGTGTAAATATTCCTGAACCGCATTGGGGAAGTGGTGTTGTACTTGTAATTTGAGAGACTGTCATTGATGTACTTGCTGAAATTTGAATAGCATCAACATCGCCTGCCACCATTCCTCCATATTCGACAATATAGCCTTTAGCTTGATAATCTCCACTTGGATTACTATTTACAGGTAAATCATTCCAAGACCCAGGAATACCAACTCCAGGAGCGGTAACGTGAGCATAATCTTCTTCTGTTCCATTGAATTGGTTGGGTTCTCCATTATTCCAAAAAGCAAAATTCGGAGTTGAACCATTAGCCACTCCGTTCCAAAAAATCGTACCAGTCCCACCATTAGCAAGCCCTTCTGGTCCAGTAACCCATTTCCAAACGCCTTCTGTTTCCTGATCACTCCCTCCTATCCATCCAGCTCCTGATGCTTGAGCTCCTGCTAATTGGGCTTCATCTGCAGCTGTTAAGGTGGCTAAATAACCTTGTAAACCATAATATGGCGCCCTAGTTTCTGCAGCTAATTTTGCATCTGTCCAAGTGATTCCTGTATTGGCAACATATTCATAAAAATGTTTATTTCTTGGCAAATAACTTAATTGTCCTGAACCCAAACTAATGGAAAAAGTTCTAGTTCCTGCAGGCGAAGCCGAGGAATTGCTGAATTGGACATCTGCAATGGCGGCTTCAAAATCGGCATATGGAATTTTACCTCCTGTTGAAGAAAATAATTTTAGTTTTCCTTCTGATTGAACCCAAGTTGCAGAAACAGTTGGGTGAACTCCTGTAAGAGTTAATAGATCTTGCCCAAAAACATATCCTGACGAGACTTGAATATATACAGCGTCGGTAGTTGGTTCAGAAGGGTCGTATGTAATACCTACTGTTTGTACAATATTTAAAGAGGTTCCGGGACAATAGGTTTGATTTCCTGTAGCTTTGATTACAAGAGGGTTACTCGTATTGGTGGTTTTAATACAGTTTTCAGAATAACTAGCAGTAGCGTCTTTAATAGATGACCACTTAGTATCGGAATATACTACGTTATCTACTTGTATGCAGCTAAGGTTTGGATTGGATATAAAATTAATAACATTCATAGTGTTATTAATACCGTTTTTTAAATTAAGGTTGGTTAATTGATTCGAGTTGCACAATATAGAATTCAAAGACGTGTTTTTAGAAATGTCTAAAATGGTTAATTGGTTATTAGGACAATACAAATAATTCAATAATTTATTTAAAGTGAAATCCAACTTTGTTAATTGATTTTTACCAATATCTAATCCAGTTAGGGCAACGTTTTTAGAAATATCTATGCTGGTTAATTGATTAGAACTGCACCATAAATAAGATAATTTAGTGTTTTTAGAAACATCTAAATTTGTTAAATTATTATAACTCGTATATAAATCAGTTAAAAGAGTATTTTTAGAAACATCTAAACTTGTTAATAGATTACCAGAACAATTTAGACCAAATAATGATTTATTTTTAGAAACATCTAAACTTGTTAATTGATTACTAGGACAATATAAAGCAGTTAAAGATGTGTTTATCTTTAAACTTGTTAATTGATTACTACTGCATCCTAAACTCCATAAAGATGTGTTATTAGAAACATCTAAGTTGGTTAAATTATTATCATTACAATCTAAAGAGGTTAATGCTGAAAAATCTTGAATTCCTGTTAAATCACTTATTTTCTTACCAGAAACTTGCAAACCAATTTGATTACTAATATTCATAGTAAGTACCTTACCATCAATAGTACCATTGTCAATTCCTAAACCAATCAATGCCTGCTCAAAATTCACATCTGGAATTAAAGTATATTGGGAGTAACCAAAAAAATTAGAGAGTAGTAAAACGAGAAAGAGTAGTTTTTTCATAAAATAATCAAGAAAAAAAAGGGCAAATTCAATTAGTAACAAATCTACAAATTCCATTTCATTTTTTGGAACAAATCCCAAACTACAATCCCTGCGCTTACTGAAATATTCAAGGAATGTTTGGTTCCCAATTGTGGGATTTCAATACAGCCATCACAAATTGCAACCGCTTCTTGTGAAACTCCAAAAACTTCGTTTCCAAAAACCAAAGCATATTTCTGGTCCTTCTCCACTTTGAAATCCTGGAGAAAAATAGCGCTTTCAACTTGTTCAATGGCAAGTACAGTAACATCTTCTTTTTTTAAATTTTCGATAACTTTGAGAACATTTGCACAATGTTCCCAAGCCACAGTTTCGGTTGCTCCAAGTGCTGTTTTATGAATTTCCTTGTTTGGAGGAGTGGCAGTAATGCCACACAAATATATTTTTTCAATCAAGAAAGCATCGGCGGTTCTAAATACGGAACCAATATTATGCAAACTCCGAATATCATCTAAAACTATGATAATTGGTGTTTTTTTAGCTTCTTTAAAAGCTTCAATAGATTTTCTCTCGAGTTCGCTGTTTTCTAGCTTTCGCATAGTATTGATAATAAATTATAAAAAAGGCTTCCTAAAATTAGGAAGCCTTTAGATTATTTCTAAAAAGAATTTAGCTTTTTGTTGCCGGAGCAGCCGGTGTCGGGTCTGGCAAAACGGTTCCTTTAATTGTAAGTACTTTTGATGGTATTCCTTCAGCATTTGAAGTTACAGTTACTGTTTTTGTAAAAGCGCCAACTCTATCTGTAGCGTATTTTACACCTATAACACCTTTTGCGCCAGGAGCGATTGGTTCTTTTGGAGTAGTAGGAACAGTACATCCGCAAGATCCTTGAGTGTTTGTAATAATCAATGGTTTGTTACCGTTGTTTGTGAATTCAAATTTACGGTTACCATCAGCATTGTGAGCGATTGTACCATAATCGATAGTCTCTGTTACGAAAACCATTCCAGCGCCTTCTACTTTAGGCAATGCAGGCGTAATAGTTGTTGTTTTTGAAGTTGTTTTTTTTGTAGTCTTTGTAACTTTTGAAGTTTCCTGAGCATTAGAAAAAGTAAATGCTAAAAGTGCTATTGAAAGTGCAATAATTTTTTTCATTTTGTTTTGTTTTGTGTGATTGAATGACAAATTTATAGAAAAAAATGAAACACCATCTTAAATTTTCCTTAAAAATATTTTAAATTTCGGGAGTGCTAATAATTCGCCATAAAATATATAAATTCGCTTTCTATTAAATTTAAAGAATACATTTTGTCATCTAAAGAGAAATTGGTCAAGGAAACGCCGTTAATGAAGCAATACAACGAGATCAAAAGGAAATATCCTGATGCTTGTTTGTTGTTTAGAGTTGGAGATTTTTACGAAACTTTTGGAGAGGATGCTGTTCGGGCGTCAAAAATCCTGGGAATTGTTTTAACTAAACGAGGAGCAGGCTCTGAAACGGAAACGGCTTTGGCTGGTTTTCCACATCATTCTTTGAATACTTATTTGCCAAAACTAGTCAAAGCGGGCCTTCGTGTGGCTATTTGTGACCAACTCGAAGATCCAAAAATGACCAAAACCATTGTGAAACGCGGCGTTACAGAGCTTGTAACTCCAGGTGTTTCTATGAATGATGAAGTTTTACAATCTAAAACCAATAATTTCTTGGCAGCAATATTCTTTGCCAATAAATCCATAGGAATTTCATTTCTGGATGTTTCTACAGGTGAATTTCTCACCGCCCAAGGCAATGCGGAGTATATTGATAAGTTATTGCAAAATTTCAATCCAAGTGAGGTTTTAATTCCAAAGCACAGCAAAAATGATTTCCGAGAAACTTTCGGAGATGATTATCACAGTTTTTATCTCGAAGACTGGATTTACAAGGAAGATTATGCTTTCGAAATCCTGACCAAACATTTTCAGACCGTTTCTCTCAAAGGTTTTGGAATTGAAGAATTAAAGGAAGGAATAATAGCTTCGGGAGCGATTTTATATTATTTATCTGAAACCCAGCATAACAGAGTTCAGCATATCACCGCTATTCAGCGTATTGCTGAAGACGAATATGTTTGGATGGATCGATTTACGATTCGAAATCTGGAGTTGTATCACAGCTATAATCCGAATGCGGTTACGCTTCTCGATGTGATTGACAAAACGCTTTCGCCAATGGGTGGTCGTTTATTAAAACGTTGGTTAGCACTTCCTTTAAAAGACGCAACTAAAATAAGATATCGCCACCAAGTGGTTTCCTATTTAAAAGAAAATCGGGATGTTTTGAAAAAGATTCAGAGCCAAATCAAACAAATTTCGGATTTGGAACGCTTGATCTCAAAAATTGCAGCAGGAAAAGTGTCTCCTCGAGAAGTTATATATTTAAAAGAATCATTGGATGCTATTATTCCGATAAAAAATTTGGCTCTAGAAAGTCCGCAAGAAGCGGTAAAAATCATTGGCGACAGCCTGCACAGTTGCGATTTATTGCGCGAAAAGATCAAAACGGTTTTAAACCAAGATGCTCCAGTGGCAATTGCCAAAGGAAATGCGATTGCTAAAGGAATCAATGAAGAATTAGACGATTTACGAGCGATTTCAACATCAGGAAAAGAATATCTCGAAGGAATTGAAAAACGAGAATCCGAAAGAACTGGGATTTCGTCATTGAAAATTTCATTTAATAATGTTTTTGGATATTACATCGAAGTTCGAAATACACATAAAGATAAAGTTCCCCCAGAATGGATTCGGAAACAAACTCTAGTTAATGCAGAGCGCTACATTACTGAAGAATTAAAGGAATACGAAACCAAAATACTTGGTGCCGAAGAAAAAATTCATAAAATAGAAGTAGAATTATTCGAGCAATTAGTGAGTTGGATTTCGACTTATATCAAGCCGGTTCAAATGAATGCTAATTTGGTGGCACAACTGGATTGTCTGTGTTCTTTCACGCAATTGGCTATAGAAAATAAATATGTTTGTCCTGAGTTAGATGAAACTTTTGAGTTGGAAGTAAAGAACGGAAGACATCCTGTTATCGAGAAACAATTGCCCGTTGGAACACCTTATATTGCCAATGATGTTTTTTTGGATAGAGAAACTCAGCAGCTGATTATGATTACCGGCCCTAATATGTCAGGAAAGTCCGCTATTTTGCGTCAAACCGCTTTAATCGTGCTCTTGGCTCAAATGGGAAGTTTTGTCCCGGCAGACAGCGTAAGAATGGGAATTATCGACAAAATATTTACCAGAGTTGGAGCAAGTGATAATATTTCGATGGGAGAATCCACTTTTATGGTTGAAATGAATGAAACGGCTTCCATATTGAACAATATTTCTGATAGAAGTTTAGTGTTGTTAGACGAAATTGGAAGAGGAACTAGTACTTATGATGGAATTTCCATCGCTTGGGCCATAGCCGAATTTTTGCACGAGCATCCTTCTAAACCTAAAACATTATTTGCAACGCATTATCACGAGTTGAATGAAATGAGTGAATCTTTGCCCAGAATCCAGAATTACAATGTTTCTGTGAAAGAATTAAAAGATACTGTTCTTTTTATTCGAAAATTAGTAAAAGGTGGAAGTGCTCACAGTTTTGGAATACACGTTGCAAAAATGGCCGGAATGCCACAAATCGTAATTTTGAAAGCGCAAAAGCTTTTGAAAAAACTAGAAAAAGACCATTCTAGCGAAGCCTTGAGTGGAATCAAATCATCCAAGGATGAAATGCAAATGAGTTTCTTCAATCTGGACGACCCTTTATTAGAAGAAATAAAAGACGAGATTTTAAACTTGGACATCAACACCATAACACCTATGGAAGCCTTGATGAAACTCAACGAAATCAAGAGAATGTTGACTAAAAAATAGTTCGATTTTCTTTAAAGTTTGGGTTATCAGAAACTTAGCTTTTACCTATTTATTTTTTATAAAAAACACTTGTGTAATTGAATTAATGTATTAAATTTGCATCCGCATTACAGTTAAGTACGGTGTTCTTTTTATAATGAAAATGCGAAAATAGCTCAGTTGGTAGAGCGCGACCTTGCCAAGGTCGAGGTCGCGGGTTCGAGCCCCGTTTTTCGCTCAAAACCATACTGCTCGGATGGTGAAATTGGTAGACACGCTGGACTTAAAATCCAGTGAACAGCAATGTTCGTGCGGGTTCAAGTCCCGCTCTGAGTACAAGAAAAGCCGTAAAGAATTAATTTTTAATTCTTTGCGGTTTTTTATTTTTTACATTTCCACTCTTTTAATATCTCTTTAGGTTTAACAATTAAAATAAAGAGAATAAAACTCCATTCAACAAAAAAAGCCATAACATTTTACTTTGTATGGGTTTCTATTTTTTCTAAAATTCCAATTGTTTTAAAAAAGAAATTTAAAAAGCTTATTCAAAAATTTTCAGTTTAAGGCAAAAAAAAGCCACGCAATGCGTAGCTTTATTTTTTTGCGTAATTTAGAATTACTTAGCAGCTGGAGCTTCAGCAGCAGGAGCAACAGCAGTTGTGTCAGTAACAACTGTAGTTGAGTCAGTAACTACAGCAGTAGTATCAACAATTACTGCAGTAGTATCTACAGTAGTAGTGTCAGCAGCTGGTTCAGCTTTTTTACATGATACAACAGTCAACATAGCAACAACGGCTAAACTTAAAAGTACTTTTTTCATCTTACTTAATTATAAAAGGTTAATTATTAATTCGGGGCAAAGATATAAATTTTTTAATAGTTAAAATATTTTTTCATAATTTTTTTAAAAAAATATTTTCTTTTGTTAATAGCTGAAAAATTACAATTATTAATTTCTCTATATCAAAATACATAATAAATATCTGACATCCATTTATCTGACTCTTTTTTCTATGCTATTTTTGCTATAAGCTTTATTTTTCAGTAGTTTAATTTTTTGGGATGAACCAATTTCAGTTCATTTATCAAATTTTTTGCACCCGCATAGTTATCCATAATAAACAAAATATAGCGCACATCTACCATAATATTTCTACATATACTTGGATCATAATAAATATCACTCAAAGTTCCTTCCCAAACTCTGTCAAAATTGAGCCCTATTAAGTTACCATTTGCATCAATCGCTGGACTTCCTGAGTTGCCTCCTGTAGTATGATTTGTACCAATAAAACAAACAGGCATTTTACCATTTTCTCCATATTGACCGTAATCTTTGGCTTTGTATAAATCTATTAATTTTGCAGGCACATCAAATTCATAATCACCCGGAATGTATTTTTCCATTACACCGTCTAAATAGGTCATTGGCTTATAAACCGTTGCATCTTTAGGTTCGTATCCTTTTACTTTTCCATAAGTAATTCTTAGCGTGCTATTGGCATCAGGGAAAATTCGACTATCTTTATTTAATTCCAATTGCGCTTTCATATAGGTGCGTTGCAATGCTGTAATCCTTAAATTGATTTCATCATATTTTGGCGCAACTTCTTTTGAATATTTATCAGCCATATTTTTTATTAATAGAAAGCCTTTGTCAGCATTTAAGCTTGCTAAAACCGTTTTTGAATCGCCAGAAAGCAATTCTTTAAGACCCTCATAATTGACCAATTTAGATTGCCCGTAAATATCTGTAGCCAAATCTGCCACATTTATATTGGACAAAATAGTTGGTAAAAATTCCTTTGGAACTTTAGTGGCATACAAATGAATCAATTGTTCAAAAACTTTTTTATCAACATTTGGATTAAAATCTTTATAAAAATCAGCCAAACCAGTTATTAAATTATTTTTTCTATCGGCAAATGCTTGCTCTCCTTTTGAGTTGTAAACTTGCTCTAATTGGTATAATTTATATCCAACACTCAAAAGTTCGGTATTTCTCAGTGCCACCTCAGAAAAATAATCTCTCGCCAATGCATAAGGAGCGATTTCAGTATAATTTTTTTCAAAATCAGAAAGCAAATTTCCATATTCAACCTGTTTTCCTGCTTTTACAACTTTTTCTTGGAATGCAATTTCTTGATTTTTCTTGATGGTTATAGCATCCGATTTTTCCAAACCTTGTGTTTCTCCAATCCATTTTTTCCAATAATTGGCAATACTTGCATATTTTGAAGCATATTGAATTTTGATAGCATTGTCTTTTCGCATAAATCCATCTACCACATTCAGTGCTTGATCTCTAATTTCAATTTTTGCAGGATTTAGCTCGTTTACAATTTGTTTAATCGCAACAGCAGGCAAATACTCATTTGTTTTTCCAGGATAACCGAAAACTAAGGTAAAATCGTCTTCAGCAACTCCATCTAACGAAATAGGCAAAAAGTGTTTGGGTGTGTAGGGAATATTATCTTTCGAATATGTAGCAGGACGATTATTTTTGTCGGCATATATTCGAAATAAGGAAAAATCTCCAGTTTGACGAGGCCAAACCCAATTGTCAGTATCAGAACCAAATTTTCCAATAGATGTTGGTGGAGCGCCTACCAAACGCACATCTTTAAAAGTTTCTGTAACAAAAAGCATATACTGATTGCCTTCATAAAAAGTACGGATTTTATTCTCCTGCCAATTCTCCTTTGGTAGAGAAATAGTTAAAGCAGAGATATTGTCTTGAATTTTCTTTTGTTTTTCGGCTTCAGAAGTCAAATTTGTAGTGCCTTCTAGAACTTTTGTAGTAACATCTTCGATTTTAACGATGAAAGTCACCACTAAATTTTCATTTGGCAATTCCTCTTCCATTTTATAAGCCCAAAAACCATTGGTCAAATAATCGTGATCTACAGACGAATGATTTTGAATAGCATCAAATCCACAATGGTGATTGGTTAGAATCAATCCTTTTGGAGAAATCACTTCAGAGGTACAGCCACCGTTAAATTGGGGAACAGCATCTTTCAAACTCGATTGATTAACATCATAAATTTCTTTTATTGACATTTTCATGCCCAAATTTTTCATTTCAATTTCATTCATCCCATTCAGTAACGAAGGAATCCACATTCCGCCTTGCTGGGCTTGTGTTTGAACTACAAATAATAATAGAAGAGCTTTTAAAAATTTCATGGTAATAAGATTTAGGGTTTTATTTTTGGGGATATTAAATTCAATCTTCAGAAATGTGTTTTAAAATAATGGCCGTAGCACCTTTGTTCATTTGCACAAAAGCACTGCAAATATGCCCTTTTTGGAATCGAAGGTCATCGTTGGAAATCAAACTAGAAAAAGCATCAAGAAGTTCATTTTTATTTGAAATAGAAATACAACCTCCCCTATTTACTAAAGCCGTAGCTTCTGCAAAATGAGAAAAGTTTGAACCAATCACTATTGGAACTCCAAAAGTAGCAGGTTCTAGAATATTGTGAACACCCGGATTTCCAAAACCTCCTCCAACATAAGCAATATCAGCATAACTATAAATTTTGGTCAGGATTCCGATAGTGTCAATGATGAAGACATCAAAATCGGATAGATTTTTAGTTTCCTTTTCTGAATACAAAACTACATTTTTGGTAATCGAATTTTTCAATTCTTGAATTTGTTCCATTTTGATGTTGTGTGGAGCAATGATAAACTTGACTTTTCCGGAAGTTTTATTGATATAATCAACTAATAAACTTTCATCTTTTGGCCAAGAACTTCCCACAACAATAGTTAATGTACCGTTTTTGAATTCTTCAATAAAATCCAAAGAATTGTCCTTTTCCAAAATTGAAAGAACTCTATCAAAACGTGTATCGCCTGAAATTGCCACATTGTTTTTTCCTAATTCCAACAACAAATTTTTAGAACTTTCATTTTGCACAAAAAAATAGGTAAACGTATTCAAAGCTGTTCTGTAAAATCCGCCATACCATTTAAAAAACAATTGGTTTTTTCTAAAAATTCCAGAAATCAAATACGTTGGAGTTTCGAGTTTTCTCAATTCATTCAAATAATTGGGCCAATATTCATATTTGATAAAGAAAACCATTTCCGGATGAACCAATGACAAAAATTGTACAGCATTCTTTTTGGTGTCCAAAGGCAAGTAAACCGTAACATCAGCAATCAAATTGTTTTTCCGAACTTCATATCCCGAAGGAGAGAAAAAAGTCAGTAAGATTTTATGATTTGGAAATTTTTCTTTTATTTTTTCAATCACGGGTAAACCTTGCTCGTATTCGCCAAGTGAAGCGGCGTGAAACCAAATGGTTTTGTCGTTTGGTTTGATTTTGCTTTCTAAAATTTCAAAAATTGGCTTACGACCATCTACAAAAAGTTTAATTTTCGGACTGAATATAGCGACAATTTTCAATAAAAAATCGGCAATATGAACAATTAGATTATAGAAGAAAAGCATATCAAAAAATTTCTGCTGCAAAAATACGTTTTCTTTTAATTATCTATAAAATCATTCTGCTAAAATCCCTATTTTTGTTCCAAATTTAAAACTTTGTGAACTTTGTGCAAGCTTTGCAAACTTTATGGCTAAAGAACTTTAAACAAAAAGGTTAAATGAAAAAAATACAAATGGTTGACTTAAAAAGTCAATATGATAAAATAAAAGACACTGTAAATACTTCTATCCAAGAAGTTCTGAACACCAATGCTTACATTAATGGTCCACAAGTTCACCAATTCCAAAAAAATCTAGAAGAATATCTTGATGTTAAGCATGTAATTCCTTGTGCAAACGGAACCGATGCTTTGCAAATTGCAATGATGGGATTAGATTTGAAACCTGGAGATGAGGTTATTACTGCCGATTTTACCTTCGCTGCGACTGTAGAAGTAATTGCCTTGTTGCAACTGAGACCTGTTTTGGTCGATGTTGATTTGATAAATATGAATATTTCTATCGAAGGAATCAAGAAAGCGATTACACCAAAAACTAAAGCCATTGTTCCGGTCCATTTATTCGGTCGTGCTGCCAATATGGAAGCAATTATGGCTATTGCCAAAGAAAATAATCTTTATGTTATTGAAGACAATGCGCAAGCTATTGGAGCCAATTGCAAGTTTTCTGACGGAACTAAAAAGAAAGCAGGAACAATAGGAAACGTTGGTGCAACCTCATTTTTTCCTTCTAAAAATTTAGGGTGTTATGGTGATGGCGGAGCTATTTTTACCAATGAAGATGCTTTGGCACATAAAATTCGAGGAATCGTAAACCACGGAATGTATGAGCGTTACCATCACGATGTCGTGGGTGTAAATTCAAGATTAGACAGTATTCAAGCTGCGGTTTTGAATGCTAAATTACCTATGTTGGACCAGTACAACAAAGCACGTCAGAATGCTGCCAGAAAATACTCAGCCGCTTTTGAAGGACACAAAAACATCATCGCGCCAAGTATTTGCGAGATTTGCGACTGCCACGTTTTTCACCAATATACCTTACGAATCATTAACGCCAATAGAGATGGTTTAATGCAGCATTTATTGAATAAAGGCATTCCGTGTGCCATTTATTATCCAATTCCGTTGCATTTGCAAAAAGCCTATTTGGATTCAAGATACAAAGAAGAAGATTTTCCCGTGACAAATCAATTGGTAAAAGAAGTGATTTCGTTGCCAATGCATACCGAATTAGACGATGAACAAATAAAATTCATTACTGAAAGCGTTTTAGAATATTTAAATTAAGAGAAAAGAGAATAGAATAAAGAAAATAGACCTTGTGAAATGGGTATTCTATTTTCTATTCTCTTTTTTCTATTTTTCTTAAAATTATGAAAATACTAGTTACAGGAGGTTTAGGTTTTATCGGTTCGCACACTGTGGTTGAATTGCAAAATCAAGGTTTCGAAGTAGTAATTATTGATAATCTTTCGAATACATCATTGAATGTTTTGGACGGAATTGCCAATATTACCGGAATAAATACGGCTTTCGAAAATTTGGATTTGCGGGAGAAAGAAAAAGTTCAGGATTTCTTCAAAAGACATCGTGATATTTCCGGCGTAATCCATTTTGCGGCTTCAAAAGCAGTTGGCGAAAGCGTTGGAAATCCATTGTTGTATTATGAAAACAACCTGAATACTTTAATTTATTTGCTTCAGGAATTGCAACAACAACCGGAGGCCAACTTCATTTTTAGTTCGTCTTGCACGGTTTACGGTCAAGCCGAAAAAATGCCCATTACTGAAGATGCTTCTATACAAATTGCAATGTCACCTTACGGGAATACCAAGCAAATTGGTGAAGAAATCATAACAGATACTGCAAAAGTAACAAATATCAACGCAATTTTGTTGCGTTATTTCAACCCGATTGGAGCACATCCAACCGCAGAAATTGGTGAATTACCTATTGGAGTTCCACAAAACTTAGTGCCTTTTATTACCCAAACAGGATTTGGTTTAAGAAATGAATTGTCGGTTTATGGGGATGATTATCCTACACCTGACGGAACGGCCGTGCGAGATTACATTCACGTTGTCGATTTGGCGAAAGCCCACGTTATTGCCTTGAAACGGTTATTAGATAAAAAGAATTTGACGAAAGTCGAAACTTTCAATCTGGGAACAGGAACAGGAAGCTCGGTTTTGGAAGTGATTCGCGCTTTCGAGAAAGTAAGCGATCAAAAATTACCTTATAAAATTGTGGCTCGCAGAGAAGGAGATATTACTTCGGCATACGCCAATACGGATAAAGCGAATAATGTTCTGGGCTGGGAAGCCCAATCTACATTGGAAGAAGCTATGGAAAGCGCCTGGAAATGGGAACAAAAGATTAGAAGTTAGATTGTAATTTAATTTTTGACAAGTTTTTTTATTGTTCTTGAATTTTCAGAATCTATATTCAAAAAATAAATGCCTTTTGATAATTCCGAAATTGAAAAATCTTTATTTAGGACATTTTTATCAATTTCAGTATTTTCAATTCTAATAATTTGTCCTAAACTGTTTGTTAAGGTGAATTTGTATTTGCCGTTTTCAATGTCTTTCCCGATAATACAGAAAAAATCATTTGTTGGATTAGGAAATAACTGAAATTGATCATTTTCGACAAGTGTTGGAATTCCTAAAGCCAAAGTAATAGCAAAACTTTTAGTAATGGTAATGCCGTTATAAGTCGCTTGAAAAGTATAAGTTCCAGGAATGGTTGGCAACAGTTTTGAAAACCCCAAATAACTCACTTTATAGAAAGTTGGAATGGTATAGGACCAGCTATTAAAAGCACTTCCGTTTGGATTTAAAATCTTCATATCCATAATTGAACTCACAGGAATCTCTCGCACAAAGACATAAAACTTGGCATAACCAGGTGATAATCCAGCTCCTTGAAATGGAATAGAAAACGAATTACTTTCATTAGATATTTCAGTAGAAGGACAACCCGGTATAACAATATCCGTTGCATTTACTGACACCTTAAGAATTTCGGGGTTTGTATGAGGTTTTTGAATAGCCCACCAAGACGTTGCGTTTAGTGAATTGCAAGTACCAGAAAATGGATCTTTGTAAGTTGCGCTTGTACTTCCAGATCTTATTTCAAAATGTAAATGTGGTCCAGTAGAACTACCGGAACTTCCCACTACCCCAAGATATTCACCAGCAACTACTGTTTGTCCAACTATTTTTGAAGTCACTGAGTTTTTTTTCATATGCCAATATAATGCTTGCGAACCATCAGCGTGTTGAATAATTATAGAATTCGCCGTCAAGGAATTCGTCGCGCAGTTTCTATCATAATTACCGTCAGCTTTTTGTACAATTGTCCCCGCTGCTGCAGCAATAACTTCAACTTGATTATTATCCATTTTTAAGAAACCAAAGGGCCATATAGCTATATCAGTTCCTTGATGAGCATCATAGGTGTTGTTTTCACAATTAAAATCTAATATCGCACCTGCTGTCGTATTTTGATCTACATAAGCTCCAATAAAGTGATAGCCACTATCTGTAAAACCCGCAGCGGCTTTTATTGGCCAAATCAAAGGGGTAGCAAGAACACTATTCAGTTTGTTTTGTTTTAAACCTATTCGCTTGCTATTTTCGTAGCATTGTTTGTCTAAAACTGCATATTGTTGGGGAGTAATACAAGGGTTTTTTACATCATTTTCGTTAATTGGATTAACTCCTTGCTGAATCTCAACTGGTTTCTGTGCATATGTTGCAAATGAAAAAATGTTAAGAATAAAAAATACTAAAATTGTAGATATCTTTTTCATCGTAGTAGGTTTTATGGTTTTATATTATTCGATTTGGGTTCAAATAATGGTAATGTTTGAATGCTTTTTTATTATAAGGTGATAAAAAGAAGTTAAAACATTATTCAAAGCTATAAAAAAATCCCCACAAACAGCTGTTTATGAGGATTTTATTTTTAATTTCCCAATTTTAGAAGGGAAAACTATTTGAATAAAATGGTATCTATGCGTTTGCCGTCATTGCTTCTCTATCAATTTTTCCAATCAAACCAGCCAATACTTTTCCGGGACCCACTTCTGTAAATAAAGTTGCTCCATCGGCAATCATTTGTTGTACTGATTGTGTCCATTTTACAGGCACAGTCAATTGTATGATCAAGTTTTTCTTGATTTCATTAGGATCAGAAACTGCAGTTGCTGTTACGTTTTGATATACTGGACAAATTGGTGTCGAAAATGTAGTTGCTTCAATGGCTATGGCCAATGCTGAACGAGCCGGTTCCATCATTGGCGAGTGAAAACCACCACCAACAGGTAACAACAAGGCACGTTTTGCACCAGCTTCTTTCATTGCTTCGCAGGCTTTTTCTACCGCCGAAGTTTCTCCTGAAATCACTAATTGTCCGGGACAGTTATAATTTGCAGCAACAACGATTCCATCAATTGAAGCGCAAACATCTTCCACAATATTGTCGGCTAATCCAAGAACTGCCG
This sequence comes from Flavobacterium sp., assembly GCF_043780635.1. Classification (GTDB taxonomy): domain Bacteria; phylum Bacteroidota; class Bacteroidia; order Flavobacteriales; family Flavobacteriaceae; genus Flavobacterium. Next base: position 18,870 of record NZ_JAYWCK010000071.1, on the reverse strand, counting down.
CCATTGTTGAAGGTTTAATTTCACACGCTTTTTGCATTGCCAAAGCGCGTTGTGAAACCAATCGCAATCCGTCCTCGAAAGACAAAACACCATTGGCAACCAATGCTGAAAATTCGCCCAAAGAATGTCCAGCTACCATTTCTGGTTTGAAATCTTCCAAGGTTTTGGCTAAAATCACTGAATGTAAAAAAACGGCTGGTTGGGTAACTTTGGTTTCTTTTAATTCTTCGGCTGTGCCTTCAAACATAATATCCGTGATGCGGAAACCCAAGATTTCATTGGCTTTTTCGAAAAGTGATTTTGCTAATTCAGAGTTTTGATATAAGTCTTTGCCCATTCCGGTGAATTGTGCCCCTTGACCTGGAAATACGTATGCTTTCATCTATTTTTAGTTTAAAATTATCCCTTCGACTGCGCTCAGGTTGATGTTTAGAAATTGAAAAAATAATTTCAATCAAGGTGCAAAAATAACACTTTTTAATAAAACGTCATTTGTATCTCAGGATTCTTTATAAAAGATGAAGTAGTAATCAAGAATTCTATTTATACATTTTTAAAAAAAGTTAATGCACCTGAAGGACATTTTTGAACTGCTTCGATAATTTTTTCAGTAGATGAAGCATCAATTTTTATCCAAGGCTGTTCTTTGGGTTGAAAAACATCTGGATTGTTTTTAACACAATTTCCGGAATGAATGCACTTTCCGGATTGCCATACTACGGTTACTTCACCGTTAGTATATTCCTTTTTTAAGTTCTTTGGATCCATATTTTATTAATTAAATTTTATAAAACATCACTAAACTCAGTTATTTTATCAAAAACACTTTTTGCAAAAGGGCAAAGTGGAATAATTTTGATGTTTTTTTCTCTGGCATATTCTACCGCTTTGGTTACCATTTTTTTACCATAACCTTTTCCGTTATTTCCTGGGTTGACTTCAGTGTGGTCAATGATAATCGTGTCGTTGCCAGCAAAAACAAAAGTCATTTTACCTTCTTGTTTCCCATTAACCGAAACATAAAAGTAGCCTTTTGTTCCGTTTAATTCTAATCCTATTAGTTCTTCCATTTTTTTATATTTATAGAGTCATTGGAACTTCCATTAACAAAAATTCAGCTTCAGATGTGGCTTTGATATCGACTTCATTAAAATTCCAAATTCCAAATCCATCACGTGTGTTTAATTCTTGTCCATCAACAATAATACTTCCTTTTAAAACAAATAAATATAAACCATTGCCCTCTTTTTTCAATTGATAAGTTACAGAAACATTTTTGTCAAATAAACCCAAATGAAACCAAGCATCCTGGTGAATCCAAACTCCTTCGTCTTCTAGGCTTGGAGACAAAATTTGGTGTAGTTTGTTTTTTCTGTCAGCTGGATTTAAAGTAATTTGGTCGTAACGCGGAGTTACATTTTGTTGGTTTGGAATGATCCAAATTTGTAAAAATTTGACCTGCGAATCTTTATTTTTATTGTATTCACTGTGTTGAATTCCTGTTCCGGCACTCATCACCTGAATGTCGCCGTTTTTTATCACGGTTTTATTCCCCATACTATCTTGGTGTTCCAAATCTCCTTCTAAAGGGATGGAAATAATCTCCATATTTTGATGTGGATGCGTTCCAAATCCCATTCCTGCAGCGACAGTATCATCGTTTAAAACTCTCAAAACTCCAAAATTCATTCTTTCGGGATTGTAATAATGGGAAAAACTAAAAGTATGATGGCTGTTTAACCAACCTAAATTGGCAATTCCTCTCGTATCGGCTTGGTGTAAAACTGTATTTTTCATAATTGTTTGTGTTGATTGTTATTTGAAGAAACAAATTTACAACCACTATGAGCGAAAATCACTTAACCTAGATTAAGAACGAATTTCTAGATATTTAATGTTTTGTAATGAAGGTTAATTCCCTTTTTTAAGAAGTCTTGCTTTCATTTTGCTGAAGAATTCCGGCGTGACGCCAATGAAAGAGGCGATTTGTTTTTGGGGAACCTTTTGCATAAGCGAAGGATGTTTTTTGCAAAATTTCTCAAAACGATCTTCTGCTGATAGACTCAAGTTGTCCATAATACGTTGCTGATTGGCAACCAAAGCATTTTCGGTTAAAATTCGGAAGAAGCGTTCTAGTTTTGGGATCTCGTGATACAATTGTTCTTGATTTTCTTTGGAAAGCAAAACTACTTCGGCATCTTCAATCACTTCAATAAATAGATTACCCGGTTTTTGAGAAATCAAACTGTACATATCACTAATCCACCAACCACTGCAAGCAAAACTCATCACGTGTTCGACAATATTATCGTTGATGTTGAAACTTCTCAGCACTCCCGAATTCACAAAATAGGAGTTCTTGCAGACTTCGCCTGCATTCAGTAAAATAGTTTTTGCTTTGTAATGATGCGTTTCTGTTTTAGACAAAAAAAGTTCCTGCTCTTGCGGAGTCAGATTAATATGTTTGCTAATATTTTCAACAATTAAATTCATATTTTCATATAATTTCCTTCCTTTTATCTTTGTGGGCAAGACCAAATATAACAAAAAAAGCCTCAAGAAATTCTTGAGGCTTTGTGTTTTATTTAGAGAATTATTTAAGCTACTGCTGCTTTAATTCTTCTTAATGCTTCAGTTAATAAATCTTCGCTTGTTGCATAAGAAAAACGAATACAATTTGGATTTCCAAAAGCGTCACCGGTTACAGTTGCTACATTGGCTTCACCCAAAAGGTACATTGAGAAATCATTAGCATCTTTGATAAATGTTCCTTTTAATGTTTTTCCGAAGAAAGAAGAAACGTCTGGAAACACGTAAAATGCGCCTTCTGGAACGTTGATTTTGATTCCGGGAATATCTTGAAGCAATCCTACCACTAAATCTCTACGGCTTTTGAAAGCAGCAACCATTTCGTGAAGTACGCTTGGATCAGCATCAACAGCAGTAATTGTAGCACGTTGTGCAATTGAATTTGCTCCTGAAGTTACTTGACCTTGTATTTTTGTACACGCTTTTGCGATGAATTCTGGTCCGCCAATATATCCAATTCTCCATCCTGTCATTGCGAAAGCTTTTGCAACTCCGTTTACAGTGATAGTTTTTTCTAACATTCCTGGGATTGAACCGATGCTACAAAAAGTTCCAGAAAAATTGATGTGCTCGTAGATTTCGTCAGCAACAACATATACGTGTGGGTGTCTTTCCAACACTTTGGCCAAAGCCGTTAATTCTTCACGGTTATATACAGAACCACTTGGATTACAAGGAGAACTGAACCACATCATTTTTGTTTTTGGTGTGATGGCCGCTTCTAATTGTTCCGGAGTGATTTTGAAATCACTTTCGATAGAGGTTGGAACTTCTACAGGAACTCCACCTGATAATTTTACGATTTCGAAATAAGAAACCCAGTAAGGTGCTGGCAAAATAACTTCGTCACCGTCATTTAACATTACTTGAGCAATATTGTACAATGATTGTTTTGCTCCAGTTGAAACTACAATTTGTGATGGTTTATAATCTAATCCGTTGTCTCTTTTGAATTTTCGGCAAATGGCTTCTTTCAATTCAAGGTATCCTTCTACTGGTGAATAGGTGCTGTAATTTTCGTCGATAGCCCGTTTTGCAGCTTCTTTTACGAAATCTGGTGTGTTGAAATCGGGTTCACCCAAACTTAAACTGATAATATCTTTTCCTTGTGATTTTAATTCTCTGGCCAATGCAGCCATTGCTAATGTTTGTGATGTAGCTAAATTGTTGATTCTGTCTGAAAGCGGATTGTTCATTAAAATGTAATTTTTGGTTTATAATGTTGGTTGTGTGTTTTATCTATTGTAAAGCTGGTTTCATTCCAAGGTCTTTCAAATGCTTGAAATGTGCAATTACCGCACTTCGGAAAGTTTTATATTCGTAATAAGGCAAGTCACACTCTTGAGCTGTTTCTCTTACTATTTTGGAAATTTTACCATAATGAACGTGGCTAATATTAGGAAAAATATGGTGTTCGATTTGGTGATTTAAACCGCCTGTGTACCAATTTATAATCCAGTTTTTTGGAGCAAAATTAGTAGTGGTAAATAGTTGGTGAATTGCCCAAGTATTATCGATTTCTCCGCTTTCATTTGGAACTGGATTTGTGGTTTCTTTAACCACGTGTGCCAATTGGAATACAACGCTCAATATTAATCCTGCGGTGTAATGCATTACAAAAAAACCAACAAGAACTTTCCACCAAGTAACTCCTAAAAGCATGGGCAATACAATCCAAATGGTGAAATAAATGGCTTTTGTGATTAATAAAGTTGTCCAAAGTATTTTTGGGCTTTTGGCTTCGCCGTAAGATAACTTTCTTTTTAAATACCTTCTCATCTGCTTAAAATCAGTGGTGATAGCCCAATTGAAAGTCAATAACCCATATAAAAACACGGAATAATATTGTTGAAAACGGTGAAAACTATACCATTTTGCGTCTTTGGTAAAACGGATTACTCTTCCGGCATCAAGATCTTCGTCGTGACCGGGAATATTGGTATAAGTATGATGCAAAACATTGTGCTGTACTTGCCAATTGTAAACGTTTCCAGCCAAAACATAAATACTTCCGCCCATAAATTTGTTAATCCAATTAATGTTGGAATACGAACCATGATTTCCATCGTGCATTACATTCATTCCAACTCCTGCCATTCCTATTCCAATGACAATTGCCAATAACAAATGTACCCAAAACGGCATATTTAGCGTTAGAATTAAAAAATACGGTGCAAGGAAAACAGCGAACATAATTATGGTTTTAACATAGAGTTTCCAGTTGCCCGTTTTCTGAATGTTATTTTCTTTGAAGTAATTGTTTACGCGAGAGTTAAGTGTTCTAAAAAATTTTAGATTGTCTTGTTTCGCGAATGTTGGGGTGACGTTGTTCATCTTTAATTTTGAATAAGTTGCAAATATAATTATTAAAAATTTTCAATCTGTAAAATTGCGTTAAATATTCAAAACTAAAAACTGTACTTTTGTTAAAATTTTAAAAAATGGACAAAATTCTAAAGTATTTTCCCAATTTGACTGATATCCAAAAAGAGCAATTCGAAAAACTGGATTTTTTGTATCACGATTGGAATGCCAAAATCAATGTCATTTCCCGAAAAGATATTGACGAATTGTACACAAAACACATTCTACATTCCTTGGGAATTGCCAAGATAATAAAATTCGAACCGGGAACTTATGTCTTGGATGTGGGAACAGGTGGTGGATTTCCTGGAATTCCCTTGGCGATTCTTTTTCCGGAAACCCGTTTCTTTTTGATTGATGTAATTGCCAAAAAAATAAAAGTCGTTCAGGCTGTCGCCGAAGCATTGGAACTCAAAAACTTGAAAGCAAAACAATTGCGTGCCGAATTGGTGAAAGGTGATTTTGATTTTATTGTAAGTCGTGCCGTGACCAATATGCCTGATTTTGTGTCTTGGGTAAGAGACAAAATTAAAAAGAAAAGCAAACACGAACTCAAAAACGGAATTCTCTATCTCAAAGGTGGCGATTTAACCGAGGAATTAGCGGCTTTTCCAAAAGCGACGGAATACAATTTATCTGATTATTTTGAGGGAGAGTTTTTTGAGACAAAGAAAGTAGTGCATTTGCCGTTGAAGTTTGTGAATTAGGAATTGCGATTACATATTCTTAGTATTCTCAAAAGAAATAAAACAAGGGTTAAAAATGAAAAAAATAATTGTAGAAGATAGTTTCGATTTTAAGCAAAAAGCAATCCTTTTAATCTTAACATCTATTCCTTTGTTATTTGTTTTTGCGTTCTTTTACAACATAAAAAACTTTATTAACACAGATAAATTCATATTGAATTTTATATTTTTACTTGTGGCTTTGCTTTTTAGTATATTGGGATTCATAATAATGTTTTCAAAAAAAGGATTTAATATAAATAATGGTAATCTTTACCTTTCATATACTTTTCTTCAGAAGAATATTTATTACAAAAATGTAAGTCTAAATAATAAAATAGCTTTTACAATTTTTAATAAAAGAGTTACTCAAAATAATACTTATTTAAGTGCTGGAGGCGCAGACTTAAGTTATAAATATATAAACAATGACATTGTTTTATTAAGTCAAAATCATTTAGAAAAGACAATAATTATTACCATTAATTCCTCTGATAACGCAAATGCTTTAAAGGTTTTTTTAGAAAATTATTCAGGATTAAAGTATGAGATTTATTCGCCAAAATTTTAATGCTTTTAGCTTTAATTTTCTAAAACAAACAATGCATTTATTCCTATAAATTTGTCAGGAATGACAATGTTACACAAAATCAAAACCCACAAGAACTCAAACTACTTGATTCTTGTGGGTTTTTAAATATCTAAATGAGATTGCCTTGTTCCTCGCAATGACTATTCTCCCAAAAACGGGTATCTATAATCTTCCGGAGTTACAAAAGTTTCTTTGATTGTTCTTGGCGAAGCCCAACGTAATAAGTTCAAGGCTGAACCCGCTTTGTCATTAGTCCCAGAAGCTCTTGCGCCACCAAAAGGCTGCATTCCTACAATGGCTCCGGTAGGCTTGTCGTTGATATAGAAATTTCCGGCTGCATTTTGCAAAGCTACAGTGGCTTGCTCAATCGCATAACGATCTTGACTGAAAACAGCTCCTGTCAAAGCATATGGTGAAGTTGCGTCAACTAGTTTTAAAGTTTCTTCCCATTTGGCATCTTCATAAACAAAAATCGTCATTACAGGTCCGAATAATTCGGTTTCCATTGTGGTATAATGTGGATTCGTAGTTACGATTATGGTTGGTTCAATAAAATATCCAACAGATTTATCATAGTTACCACCAACGATAATTTCCGCATCCGAATCTTTTTTGGCTTGGTCAATAAAACTCGCCAATTTATCGAATGAACCTTCGTGAATTACGGCAGTAATAAAATTCCCAAAATCTTCTGGAGAACCCATTTTCATAGATTTTACATCAGTAATCAACTGTTTTTTTAATTCCTGCCACATACTTTGAGGAACATAAGCTCTTGAAGCTGCAGAACATTTTTGTCCTTGAAATTCGAAAGCACCACGAACAATTCCGGTTGCCACTTGTTTTACATTGGCACTTGGATGTGCTACAACAAAATCTTTTCCACCTGTTTCACCCACAATTCTTGGGTAGGTTTTATAAATATGGATGTTAGTTCCAATTTTTGCCCAAATACTTTGAAACACATTTGTAGAGCCTGTAAAATGGATTCCGGCAAAGTCTGGACTTGCCAGAAGAGTATCCGTAATCATTTGCGCATCGCCAAAAACTACATTGATAACTCCATCAGGAAGACCAGCTTCTTTAAACACATCAATGATAATTTTTGCAGAGAACACTTGCACGAAACTTGGTTTCCAGATGACAACATTTCCCATCATTGCAGCGCTTGCCGGAAGATTTCCTGCAATTGCGGTGAAGTTAAAAGGTGTCACTGCATACACAAAACCTTCTAGCGGACGATATTCCAATCGGTTCCACATATCAGAATTTGATTTGGGCTGGTCGCTGTAGATTTGCGTCATAAATTCCACGTTGAAACGCAAGAAATCGATTAATTCGCAGGCAGCATCAATTTCGGCTTGAAAAACATTTTTGGATTGCCCAATCATTGTTGCAGCATTTATCCTTGCTCTGTAAGGTCCGGCTATTAATTCGGCGGCTTTTAAGAAAATCGCTGCGCGTTGTTCCCAAGCCATATTTGCCCATTTTGTTTTGGACTCTAGGGCATTGGCAATCGCTTTTTCGATATGGGCTTTTTCGGCAAGATGATACGTTCCTACAATATGTTTATGATCGTGTGGTGCTGTTATATTTCGAGTATTTCCTGTTCTAATTTCTTCGCTTCCAATATAAAGAGGCACGTCGATTTTAGAATTCCACATTTGTTTGTAAGTAGCAAGAACGGCCGCTTTTTCTGGAGAATCTGGCGCATACGATTTTACGGGTTCGTTTACGGCTTTTGGCACATTGAAAAATCCTTTTAGCATATTTATGTATTTTGTGAATTAGAAAATTTTCACAAAAGTACAAAGGATTGTTTTAAAAATACGTGATTATTGATTTAATTCTATTGATTCTGTCGAGAATTTAGCCCAGATGTAAATGAAAACCCCGCAGTTAGAAAAGCTATTTTTCCTTGCAATTGCAGAGCGACCAAAGGGAGCTCCTGAAAATGCATTAGAAAAAAAGATTTTTGAACGAGGAGTTGTAATGGACAGCTGGAAAAAGCTACAAAAATTAATTCAAGGCAAAAGGTGCGCACAATCTAAATGTTGGCACGATAACTTTAAAGTTTTTTGTAGTGGTGAAATTTACCATATTAAAGTAGCCCTTCATAGCACCATAAGGGGACGACAACAAGCAACCGGAGTTATAGGTGTGTAATTCGCCGGGTTTCAAAACTGGTTTTTTGCCAATAACGCCTTCGCCATCAACCACTTCTATATTGTTGAGGGAATCGAAAATTTCCCAATGGCGTGAAATTAATTGGACAGAATCTTTGCTGTGATTTTCGATCGTGATTTCGTAACTAAAGGCAAAATGAATCTTGTAGTTCTTGAAGTAAGTTCCTTCAAAACTAGTCAAAACCGATATTTTTATGCCTCTTGTTATCTGCGAAACCATAGCAAATTATTAAAGATTAGTTTAATGATGGCAAAATTACAAAAAAAATGAGTTGGTTTTGCAGTTTTAAAAAAATGTTTTTTAGTTGGTAATTACATTTGAATTTGCAGTTGCTTTACCAATCACTCTTTCGTAACGGTCGTTGTTTTCGCGATAATATACGAGTACGGTATAATCATTTTCGGTTTGCCAAAAGTTTCCGTCTATAGCATTTTCAGCATCAATATTTCCTTTGTCGTCAGCAACTTGGTATTGAAAATTTGTAAATCCTTGTTTTATCAGAACGGCTTTTTCAAAGATATTTTTTGCTGCGTTGAAATCCATTTTGTACTCTGGTGTTAAGCTATAATTATTGAACATTCCGGTAATATAAATGCCTTTATTCTTCATAAAAGTTGGAGCCGAAAGACTAAAATATACCCAGGCATAATCAGCTTCAATTTCGTTTTTGGTTCCTCTAATGTTGCGAACTACAAAATTTCCATTGACATCCGGAAACACTGAATAAGGGTAATTTGCTCTGGCGTTATTAGTAAATAAATTAGCCCCATAAATACCCGTACTCGAATCTATTCGCGAGACATTATTTCCAGCAGCTCTTATATCATTATTGTCAAAATACAGAAACTCGTTTCCTGCCCAAAATTGGGTTTGAGTATCATATTTATATATTAATTCATTTCCAATGGTATATTGTGGAACTATGTTTTTGATTGCGTTATTAAACTGTCCGTTTTGAAACAAAACCACTTTGACGTTCTTTAAAGGATTTTGAAAATTGATAACAAGCGACCTTACGGAAAATTGAATATTGTGTTTATAATCTAAATAGTTGGCCGTTCTGGCTCGTCTGATTTCCATAGGAACTGTCACAAGATCTTCATAAACAATGAATTTTCTGGAAAATAAAACTTCTTTATTTTCGTCCAAAATTTTTAAAATATAATTTCCGCTGATTCGTAATTGCACAAACTGATTAGGAATGGGTAATTTATAATGTGAATAAATTTGCAAAGTGTTAAAGGAGTTCTCGTATTCTTGAATTCTTTGCCCGTCGAAACCTTTTAAATACTCGGTTTTTGGGATATCTGTTGGATTCCAATCGTAGTCACAATGCACAATTTCGAAGTAATAGTTAGCTTCATTTCCAAATAAATCATCAAATTGAAATTGGAAACCATCGCCTAATTTGAAAATAGGAACTGCATTTTCATTGCTTTGAACAAAAGAGATGGCTTTGATGTTGTAAGGTGGAGCAACCTCTATTTCTGTTTGGGCAACAGCCGAAGTTACAATAAAGATTAATGCTATTATTCGAAAGAAAGATTTACACATAGTCTTGTGATTGGTAAATTGTAAATGTAACCCGTTGGGTGTAATTATTTAAAGTAAAATAAGTCGGATAAATATTGGTCAAGATACTGAAATTCAGTATCTTGAAGTCGCTAAACAAACCAATATTTATGTCAAATATAGTAAAAAATTATTTAAGAGTTTTAGAAGTTATAAGTTCTTTGAATTGTGAATTAGAATATAAATCAGGCGTTGGTAGAAATCAAAAAATGTCTGATTTAGAAGTAGTTGCACTTAGTTTAACGGCTGAATTTATGTCGATTGACAGTGAAAACTCTTTGTTTAAATCAGTTGATGTTAGTCAAATTCCAAATTTAATTGAGCGAAGTCAATTTAACAAAAGAAGAAGAAAATTGTTTTTATTTTCAGAAGAAGTTAGATTAAAATTGGCGTCTCGTTTTTTGGAGTTTGAAGATTATTTTATTGTTGACAGTATGCCTTTAGAGATTTGCAAATTTGCTCGTCATCGAAGAATTAAAATCTGTAAAAAAGAGTTTGAAACAGCTCCATCAAAAGGATTTTGTGCTTCACAAAACACTTGGTTTTATGGTTATAAACTTCACGGAATTTGTTCTATATCAGGTATTTTTCATTCATTAGATATTACAAAAGCAGAAGTTCACGATGTTCATTTTCTGAAGAATGTAAAACAACAAATGTCTGACTGTGTGCTGCTTGGAGATAGAGGTTATTTGTCAAAAACTATTCAATTGGATTTATTTCAAACGGTAAATATCAAATTAGAAACCCCAAAAAGGAAAAATCAAAAAGACTATAAACCACAACCTTATATCTTTAGAAAATCAAGAAAAAGGATTGAAACTCTATTCTCTCAATTATGTGACCAATTTAAAATAAGAAACAATTATGCAAAATCTTTTGAAGGATTTAAAACAAGAATTTTAGCCAAAATAACGGCATTAACTTTAGTTCAATATGTCAATAAATTTATCTTTGACAGACCAATAAACAATATCAAAAATCAAATAATTTAATTACACCCAACGGGTTTAACTTAATAAAATGTATTATGAAAACAAAAATCTATTTTGGTTTTATGGCATTACTATTTGTATTAGGATGCTCGAATGATGAGAATGTTTCAACTTTAACTCATAGCGGAAATCAGCTAAACAATGCTAAGAGAACCGCATCTCCTATTGCGCAATGGACGAAGCCTGCAATCTGGGATAACAATAATGTATTACAGACAGCCTTATGGTTTCCTCCACCAGCAGGCGCAACATTACCAAATTATAGCTTTGCTCAATTTCCAAATTATAACTTTTCTCCTTATTATTTAAATGGTGAAACAGAATATAATCCTGCTAATTATGATGTGATGACGCATTTTGGATACATCAGTCCTGAAGCTGTAACTGGTGCTGTTGTAGAATTTACATTCCCTCAAATTAAATATTTTCTTCCACATATGAATAATAAAAATCAACAAAGGATATATACTGTTAATAATATTGATAATCAAACAGTAATAACTTGTACCACAAATTTGGTTAAGGGTATGAATCCTATGTTCTGTTTTTTAGTAAAAGTAGATTGTGGAAAAGGAAATAGTGGTTATACCACTTTTTGGACTGATATGAAAGTGAATGGTGTTTCGGTAAAAGGAACAATTAAAAATAAGGTCTTTGAGTGTAATTAAAGACAATATCCTGTTATTTATTTTTCATCACGCTAATACAAATTATGTTATCCGAAGCCTCCTGGCTTCGGATTTTTTTATTAATACCCACGAAATATTAGGGCAGCAAAAATAAATTTTAACTTGTGTAACTAAAGTTACTGTTAATACATAATCATTACATTAATTTTGTCCCATAATAATTAAGAATACACTATATAAAGTGTAAATTAATTGAATGTTAAAAAAATGGAAATGGAAAAAATAATCAGAGAAAACCTAGGCACAATCGTGGATGTTCGAACTTATGGAGAATTTATGGGTGGCAATGTTGCCGGTTCTATCAACATTCCATTGAATGAAATGCCGGAAAGAATTGAAGAATTAAAGACAATGAAAGCCCCATTAATATTGTGTTGTGCATCAGGTGGAAGAAGTGGTCAAGCCCAACATTTCCTGTCACAATATGGTATCGAATGTTATAATGGTGGTTCTTGGCTAAACGTAAATTATTATAAATCTATAAGTAATTAATCAAAAAATGATAAACACTTTAAAAAAATTATTCGGTCTTGGTCCAGGAGTAAATTATGCTGAATTAGTTAAAAATGGAGCAATAATTTTGGACGTTCGTTCCAAAGCCGAATTTGCTGGCGGACACATTAAAGGTTCTGTCAATATTTCAGTAGATACTTTAAGAAACAACTTGACCAAACTGAAAGATAAAAACAAACCCATTATCACTTGTTGTGCATCAGGAATGCGAAGCGCATCAGCAAAAGGTATTTTAACAACTAATGGTTTTACTCAAGTATACAATGGCGGTGGTTGGTATAGCCTTCAAAGTAAGATATAATGAACAAAGAAACCCTATTAACTGATTGGAATTTTATGCGTTTTCTACGTTTGGGATTGGGGATTTATATCGCCATCCAAGCTGTTGAAACCCAAAGTTTATTATCAGGAATTGTAGCCCTGTTTTTTATATTTCAGGCAATTACGAACACAGGTTGCTGCGGTGCAAATGTTTGTGCAGTGCCAATAAAGAAAAGCAATTCCGATACAATTGAAGTAGTAGAATACGAGGAAATTAAATAATAAAATATACTGCCTTCGAAAAGGCAAAAAGGTAGTTTTTAAATGTCCTGTTTTCCATTGGAAAAGTCCCGCATCTGTGGGACTTTTTTTGTTCTCATAAATCATAATAACAATTCCGAAAATCATTTGTCTTACGGCAAAATAAAAATTACATTTGCAACAGTTTAACTTTTACACATAAAATGAAGCCTAACACACAACAATTAAACGATTTAACTATCCAAGTCAGAAGAGATATTCTTCGTATGGTTCACGCTGTCAATTCAGGTCATCCCGGAGGTTCTCTTGGTTGTACCGAATTTATGGTTACATTATACCAAAATATAATGGACCGAAAACCAGGTTTTGATATGAACGGAATTGGAGAAGATATCTTCTTCCTTTCAAACGGTCATATTTCTCCTCTTTTCTATAGCGTATTAGCAAGAAGCGGTTATTTTCCGGTATCGGAATTAGCTACTTTCCGTCTAATCAATTCAAGATTACAAGGCCACCCAACAACTCACGATGGTTTACCTGGTGTGAGAATTGCTTCAGGTTCTTTGGGACAAGGATTATCAGTTGCCATTGGTGCTGCTCAAGCCAAAAAATTGAACAAAGACAGCCATTTGGTTTATACCTTGCACGGCGATGGCGAATTGCAGGAAGGTCAAAACTGGGAAGCCATAATGTATGCTTCTGCTAAAAAAGTGGATAATCTGATTGCAACAATCGATTTAAATGGAAAACAAATTGATGGAACTACAGACGAAGTTTTGGCAATGGGAAGTATTCGTGCCAAATTCGAAGCATTCGACTGGGACGTTCTAGAAATTGCAAAAGGAAACGACATCGAAGCGATTATAGCTGGATTAACTGACGCAAAATCAAGAACCGGAAAAGGAAAACCTGTTTGTGTTTTATTGCATACCGAAATGGGTAACGGAGTAGATTTTATGATGTACAGTCACGCTTGGCACGGAAAAGCACCTAACGATGCGCAACTAGAAAATGCTTTAGCTCAAAACTATACTGAAGCAGAAAGCGACTACTAAATCAGATTTTAGATTGCAGATTTCAGATTCAAAACTAAATCTTTCAATTAAAAAATCTTTTAATCTTTCAATTTAAAAAGAAAAATGAAAAAATATATAAATACAGGAAGTAAAGATACTCGCTCCGGTTTTGGAGTGGGAATGACCGAATTAGGTCAAAAAAATGAAAAAGTGGTGGCACTTTGTGCAGATTTAATTGGTTCGTTAAAATTTGACGATTTTAAGAAAAATCACCCAGAGCGTTTTTTCCAAATTGGGATTGCTGAAGCCAATATGATTGGAATTGCAGCAGGATTAACTATTGGTGGAAAAATTCCTTTTACAGGAACTTTCGCTAATTTTTCTACAGGAAGAGTTTACGATCAAATTCGTCAATCAGTAGCCTATTCTGATAAAAATGTAAAAATTTGTGCCTCTCACGCTGGGTTAACTTTGGGTGAAGATGGAGCAACTCACCAAATATTAGAAGACATTGGATTAATGAAAATGTTGCCGGGTATGACTGTAATTAATACTTGTGATCACAATCAAACAAAAGCTGCAACAATAGCCTTAGCAGATCATCACGGTCCTGCTTATTTGCGTTTTGGCCGTCCGGTGGTGCCAAATTTTATGCCAGCTGACGAACCATTTGTTATTGGGAAAGCAATTATGCTAAACGAAGGAACAGATGTAACGATTATTGCTACAGGACATTTAGTTTGGGAAGCGCTTGTTGCTGCCGAAGCTTTGGAAGCAAAAGGAATTTCTGCCGAAGTAATCAACATTCACACCATTAAACCATTGGACGAAGAAGCGATTTTGAAATCATTGGCAAAAACCAAATGTGTAGTTACTGCCGAAGAGCATAATATTCTTGGTGGTCTTGGAGAAAGCGTTGCCAGAGTTTTGGCTTTGAACAATCCATCTCCGCAGGAGTTTGTTGCTGTTCAGGACAGCTTTGGCGAAAGCGGAACTCCAGAGCAATTAATGGAGAAATACAAATTAAACAATCAGGCGATTGTTTCAGCTGCAGAAAAAGTCATTAAAAGGAAATAAGACTTTTGCTTATTTTTCACCATAAAAAAACCTCGAAAGTTTATTCTTTCGAGGTTTTTTATTTTGATTTAATTTTGATAAGGCGGCTTACAATTAGCATCTAAATGCCTTCTTAATCTTAATGGGTCGGTATAGTCTGAATCTTGAGGTGTTGGCAGATTTGTTGAAGATTCGGGTAAACTTGGATTAAAAAGAGGACCTGTAAATTTTCTGGGAATACCTTTTGTTTCAGTTTCAATGGCAGTTGTCATAGGATTATCTACGATAGGATCGTAAGGAAAATAAGCACTTAAACCGGAATTTGTTCCAGTTGGTTTTGTGATTTCCAATCTTGTGGTGTAGTTGTCTCCATCATCGTCAACATCAAGGAAATTAGGAACTCCATCTTTATCAGTATCATCAGCATAACGGATTGCGTCAATAGGAAGAGTAGGATAGTTTGTTGTATTTGCATATACATACATATATCCATCATTGTTTAAATCCTCTTGATAAGAAAAAACCCCATCATTATCCTGATCTAATCTTTGTAATTCATATAATTTAAAACTAAATACTAAAGGTGAATAGGCAGGAATTGAACCCGAACCGGTATTGTAATAGGCTAATCCAGAAGGCAGAAACATCACACCAGCACCAAAATCGTTGTGGGTAATTGTACCATCTGTTTTTGTTGTGTATGATCCCGTCTTAAAAATTGGAAAAGTTTCACTCCATCCTGATATTGTAGTAAATAGACTTATCATTGACTGAGGATATACTACTTCCTCAAATTTTGTGGCGATAAGTGATGCATCAGTAGTAGCTGTAGCAGCTGTAAGTTCTAAATAATCCCCTCTATAAGATGTCATTACTCCATCAACATTACAAGGAGAAACCCCTCCACGACCTGTGACAACATCCTTCTTACCTTCTCTTAAAACTAAATAATATAATTTATAGGTTATATTGTTTTGGCTTACATCTTTGCTCCAAAGTTGGGGAAAAGCTGTGCTACCAACAAAAGCATTAGCTTTATAAGACATTATAGATGGTTGACCTCCATCAATTTTTGTAATACTTACATTCTGATCATCTACAAAACCTGGATGATCGACAACTGTTATATAATTTGTTTTTAAATAATCCTCAATGATTGCAATATCAACTTTATATTGTTCTGCATAATCTCTAGGTGGCTCATAAGTAGGCGTGTCATTCTTTGAACATGAAAATAAAGAGACTGTTGTAATTAATAGAATAAAATAAAACTTAAATTTGTTCATTATTGCTGATTTTTAAGTGCGCAAGATACAATTTTGATTTATTTTTGTAAAATATTTAACTTCGATTTTGGAAAATTTATGAGAATAGATAAATATTTATGGTGTGTGCGATATTATAAGACCCGAAATATGGTTACCGAGGCCTGTAAAAAAAATCATGTCACTTTAAACGGCCTGGTTGCCAAACCATCGAAGGAGGTTTTCCCTACAGATAAAATCACTTTTAGAAAAGACCAAATCACACAAATTATCACCGTGCTGGACATTCCAGACAATCGAGTGGGTGCGAAACTGGTTGACATTTATCGAAAAAATGAAACTCCGGCAGAAGTCTATGAACATTTAGAATTACTGAAATTATCAAAGGAACATTATCGAAAAAATGGAACTGGAAGGCCTACCAAAAAAGACAGACGTGATATTGACGAATATGGAAATGAAATTAAAGTAGATGATGATGCACTTTAAAAAACATTTCTAAACTTTAAACCTTTAACTTTAAACAAAAAAAATGAGCAAGAATATCATCTTATCGAATCAGGAAATTGAGCATACCATAAAAAGAATTGCTTACCAAATCTATGAAACATTCGTAGATGAAGAAGAAATTGTCATCGCAGGAATTGCTTCCAATGGATTTACTTTTGCAAAAAAAATTGAAGATGCTTTAAATAAAATTTCAACTCTAAAAGTTTCACTTTGTGAGGTTCAAATCAATAAACAAAATCCTGAATTGCCAATAAACACTTCTTTAACAAAAGAAGAATACACTAATAAAGGATTAGTTCTTGTAGATGATGTACTGAATTCAGGAACCACTTTGATTTATGCTGTAAGACATTTTCTGGACGTGCCTTTAAAGAAATTTAAGACAGCAGTCCTTGTAGATAGAAATCATAAAAAATACCCTGTGAAAGCTGATTTTAAAGGAATTTCGCTTTCTACCTCATCATTAGAACACGTACAAGTTGTTTTTGATGAAAACGGTGATAATTATGCTTACTTAAGCTAAAATAGCTAGAATATCTTGTGTAGTTTCATCCTTAGTCTTATCGTCAATACTTACCTTGTATTGAGCTTGGTTGTAATAATAACTTCTGTCAAAAAGGTGCTTGGCAATAAATTCCTTCATTTCGTCCTCATTTTTATCTGCTATAAGAGGACGTTTGCTTTTATTAGCAACCAATCTTTCAAATAAAGTATCAACCGAACCTTTTAAATAGATGGATAAAATATTTTCACCTTTTAGTAATTCATGATTATTAGCATAGCAAGGAGTTCCTCCTCCCAATCCTATAATTAAATTTTGGGGTAAATTCAATAATTCAATAAAAACTTCTCGCTCCAGCTTCCTGAAATAAATCTCGCCTCGTTGTTCGAAAATTTCATTTATGGATAAGTTTGTTCGTTCTTCGATACTTTTATCCAAATCTACGCAAGGAATATTAGTAATATTTGACAATCTATTGGCAATTGTAGACTTACCACAACCCATATAACCTAATAAAATAATTTTTCTCATTTGAATAAAACCTTATATACTAAGGCGTTAAGTACTATTGTTTAAAAAAGACAAATTTATAATAAAATAGCTTTGAAAAATTAAAAATAAGACCTTATATTTGCAGCCGCATTCAAGAAACGAAATGACTCGATAGCTCAGTTGGTAGAGCACATCACTTTTAATGATGGGGTCCTGGGTTCGAGCCCCAGTCGGGTCACAAATTTGTGATTTTCACATCCGTTTTTTGAATCAATGACTCGATAGCTCAGTTGGTAGAGCACATCACTTTTAATGATGGGGTCCTGGGTTCGAGCCCCAGTCGGGTCACTATATAATGCGCATACGTTAATAGAATCTTGATAGTCTGAAGACTTGATAGCTCAGTTGGTAGAGCACATCACTCTTAATGTTGGGGTCCTGGGTTCGAGCCCCAGTCGAGTCACAAAAAATATAGAGACGTTCGCTGAGGCAAACGTCTCTATATTTTTTTTAGGCCACGTGGAGAAACGGTAGACTTGCCAGCTTGAGGGGCTGGTGCTCGCAAGGGCGTGCGGGTTCAAATCCCGCCGTGGTCACGAATAAATGAAAAACAGCATAAAAATAGTAAGCTCGCTTGAACTATTTTTTATGCTGTTTTTGTTTTCAAAGCGGAGCTTTGTGGGAAAGACGAAGTCAATCCCGAAGTCACAAATAAACAAAATGCTTCAAAAAAAATCAGGTTTACTTGAATTTTTTTTGAAGCATTTTTATTTTTAAAGAGGGCTTTGCATTAAAGACAAAGTCAATTCAGACGTAATTATAAAAAGCTACTTTTAGTTGCTTTTTTTTTAATCAAACCTTAAATCGCATCAAAATACTCTATATTATCTATGTTACTTTTTTTTTATTGCGCTGATGATGATGATAATAATAATAATGCTGCAATTAGGTTAACTCCAAATGCGATACCCCAATTTGTCCAAACCTTTCCTTGTTTAATTTTTTTGGCCTTTTTAGCATAGCCATCATAATAGTGTGGGTTTTTCATCAGTTCCGGATTTGGATAACTCAAATTTGCTTCTTTTGGCTGTGTTGATGAGCAAAACAAATTATAAAAAAAACTTAAATTATTTTGAATGAATAATAATAAACTAAGAATAAGTGTGTTATCAATATATAAAATACAGGGCAAACGCACCAGTTTTTTTTTAAAAACTATATAATTATCTGAATATAAATGGTTTAATGCTTGTTTTATAATAAAAAATATCATATATTATA
>NZ_JAYWCK010000070.1:0-13378 GCF_043780635.1 Flavobacterium sp. | reverse complement strand
GAATAGCTATTTAATAAATACATAAGCAATGTCAAAAGTAATAGGAAAAGTTGCCCAAATCATCGGACCAGTTGTCGATGTAGTTTTCAACGGAAAAGATGTTGAACTTCCAAAAATTTATGATTCATTAGAAATCACAAAAAAAGACGGAACATTATTAGTTCTTGAAGTACAATCTCATATTGGTGAAAACACTGTTCGTACCATCTCAATGGATTCAACAGACGGTTTGAGCAGAGGTTATGAAGTAGTTGGAACAGGAAACCCAATCAAAATGCCAATTGGTGCAGATGTTTACGGACGTTTGTTTAATGTAATTGGTGATGCAATCGATGGTTTAGGAAACTTACCAAAGGATGGCGAAAACGGAATGTCTATTCACAGACAAGCTCCAAAATTCGAAGATTTATCAACTTCATCAGAAGTTTTATTCACAGGTATTAAAGTAATCGATTTGATAGAGCCTTACTCAAAAGGAGGAAAAATTGGATTGTTTGGTGGTGCAGGTGTTGGAAAAACAGTATTGATTCAAGAGTTGATCAACAATATAGCAAAAGGTCACGGTGGACTTTCAGTATTCGCAGGAGTAGGAGAAAGAACACGTGAAGGGAATGACTTACTTCGTGAGATGTTAGAGTCAGGAATTATAAAATATGGTGATGAATTTATGCACTCTATGGAAAATGGAGGATGGGATTTATCTAAAGTAGATATGCCAGGAATGAGAGAGTCTAAAGCTACTTTCGTTTTCGGTCAAATGAATGAACCTCCTGGAGCTCGTGCTCGTGTAGCCTTGTCAGGATTGTCTATTGCGGAATATTTCCGTGATGGTGCAGGTTCAGACCAAGGAAAAGACGTATTGTTCTTCGTTGATAATATCTTCCGTTTTACACAAGCAGGTTCTGAGGTTTCGGCACTTTTAGGTCGTATGCCATCTGCGGTAGGATACCAACCAACATTAGCTACCGAAATGGGAGCGATGCAAGAACGTATCACATCAACAAACAAAGGTTCTATTACATCTGTACAAGCGGTTTACGTTCCTGCGGATGACTTAACTGACCCGGCTCCGGCTACAACATTTGCTCACCTTGATGCAACAACAGTATTGTCTCGTAAAATTGCTGAGTTAGGTATATATCCAGCGGTTGACCCATTGGATTCAACTTCTAGAATCTTAACTCCACAAATTATTGGTGAGGAACATTATAACTGTGCACAAAGAGTAAAAGAAATTCTTCAAAAATACAAACAATTGCAAGATATTATCGCAATTCTTGGTATGGAAGAACTTTCTGAAGACGATAAATTGTCTGTTTCTCGTGCCAGACGTGTACAACGTTTCTTGTCACAACCTTTCCACGTAGCGGAACAATTTACAGGATTAAAAGGAGTTTTGGTTGACATTAAAGACACCATCAAAGGATTTAACATGATCATTGATGGAGAATTAGATCACTTGCCAGAAGCAGCTTTCAACCTTAAGGGAACTATTGAAGACGCTATTGAAGCTGGAGAAAAAATGTTGGCGGAAGCATAATCTAGTGTTCAGTATTCAGTCGCAGTGTTCAGTACTGAGACCGTTAACTGAGACTGTAAACTAAAAAAAATGATTTTAGAAATAGTATCACCAGAAGCAAAATTATTTAAAGGAGAAGTAACCTCTGTTACCCTTCCCGGAGTTGACGGTAGTTTTCAAATATTGAATCATCACGCAGCAATAGTTTCTATTTTAAAAGAAGGAAATATCAAAATTGTAGCGACAAATTTTGTTTTCACAAAGGAAACAGAAGGTAATTTCGTGAGAATAAATGATCAGACCTATACACTGAAAATCAATTCCGGAACAATCGAAATGAAAGAGAATAAAGTGATTGTTTTAGCGGACTAAGACTATTCAAAATAGAAACCAAAAGTCATACAGCAATGTGTGACTTTTTTTTTGGAGCTGTTTCCAGCTATTCGTTTCAATCTCTTGCTTTTTTAAAGAAAAAAGCAAGAGGATTTCCACTTCTATCTGGGCTAAAAATCCGTTTAAATCCGTTGTATCCGTTTCATCCCTGATCCATTTTTTTGCCCCATTTTTTTCATAACTTTGCCCTTATGATGTTTCCAAAAAAGCTCTCCGCCAAACTTGAAATCCGTAAGCAAAACAATGCATTGCGGAAATTGTCTCTGCCTAACGATTTAATCGATTTTGCTTCCAATGATTACGTAGGTTTTTCAAAAAATAAAGTCATTTTCGAAGAAACTCATCAGTATTTAATCTCAAATGATATTCTCCAAAACGGCGCAACCGGTTCCCGGCTTCTATCTGGAAATCACAAAGTCTATCAAGAAGCAGAAGATTTTATTGCGAATTTCCATCAATCCGAAAGGGCGTTGATTTTTAATTCAGGTTATGATGCCAATGTTGGGTTTTTTAGTTCAGTTCCACAAAAAGGGGATTTGATTTTGTATGATGAATTAAGTCACGCTTCTATTCGTGATGGAATCCAGCTTTCGAATGCAAAAGCATATAAATTCCAGCATAATGATTTTGAAGATTTAGAAAAACTGATTGAACGATTTCAAACAGAACTTGTCGAAGTCTATATTGTCACCGAAAGTGTTTTTTCGATGGATGGTGACACTCCAAATCTCGAAGAACTAGCACAGCTTTCAGAGAAACACAATTGTCATTTGGTAATAGATGAAGCGCATTCGCTAGGGGTTTTTGGTGATAGAGGAGAAGGATTGGTTCAGATGTTGGGTTTGCAAAACAAAGTTTTCGCACGAATAATGACTTTCGGAAAAGGATTGGGTTGTCACGGAGCGGCTATTTTAGGTTCACAAGAATTGAAGGATTATCTCGTCAATTTCGCCCGAAGTCTTATTTATACCACGGGACTTTCACCACATTCTGTAGCTACAAATTTGATAGCATACCAGCATTTGGAATCAGAGAAACAAACTATTAATAAACTTAGAGAAAACATAATTCATTTCAACCAAGAGAAAAATCTGTTGGGATTGAAACCTATGTTTGTCCGAAGCAAGTCAGCTATTCAAAGCGCTATAATTCCCGGAAATCAAAACGTAAAATCCATAGCCAATCAAATCCAGGAAAAAGGTTTTGATATCAAGGCGATTTTATCGCCAACTGTTCCTGAAGGTCAGGAAAGATTGCGGTTTTGTATTCATAGCTTCAATTCAAAAGAAGAAATATCGGAAGTGTTGAGTTTGTTAAGTACTTTTGTGTTTTAGCCACAGATTAAAGACTATTATTAAAAAACTTTAGTGCCTTAGCGTCTTAGTGGCAAAAGATATATAATATGAAACTATTTATAACAGGAATATCAACCGATGTTGGCAAAACCATTGCCTCCGCCATTATTGTCGAAGCGCTCGAAGCTGATTATTGGAAACCCATTCAAGCTGGTGATTTGAATAATTCTGATAGTCACAAAATCAAGAGTTATATTTCAAATGACAAAACTGTCATTCACGAAAACAGCTATAAACTGAACACGCCAGCCAGCCCCCATTTTTCAGCTGAATTAGATGGAATTACCATAGATTTAAAACAAATCAAAGAACCTCAAACTAATAACCATCTTGTCATTGAAGGAGCAGGCGGTATTTATGTACCTTTAAGTGACAAAGATTGTGTTATCGATTTAATCCAAAAAGAGTATAAAGTCATTGTTGTTTCCAGACATTATTTAGGAAGTATCAATCACACCTTGCTTACCATTGAAGCCTTAAAAAATAGAAAAATTAGCATTGCTGGAATCATTTTTAGCGGAGACGAAAACAAAGCTACCGAATCAATAATTTTAAGTAAAACGGGAATTAAATGCATTGGAAGAATAGAACAAGAACCTTATTTCGACCAAAATGTTATACGAGAATACGCTGATTTGTTTCGGGATAATTTATTGAATCTTTAATTATAGAAACAAGAAGAAAGAAACAAGACTTGATTTCTATATTTTCTAGCTTCTTTACTCTTGCTTCTTTTATCTTTACAAAATGAACTTAACTAAAAGAGACCAAAAAAACATTTGGCATCCTTATACTCAACACAGAACAGCAGCACTTCCCATTGCTATAAAAAGAGGGGAAGGCGCTTTGCTTTGGGACGAAAACAACAAGGAATATATTGATGCCATCGCCTCGTGGTGGGTGAATCCTTATGGACATTCGAACAAGGTTATTGCCGATGCTATTTATAAGCAATTGACCACCTTGGAACACGTTCTTTTTGGCGGATTTACACACGAGCCTGCTGTACTTTTGGCAGAGAAGCTGATGGAAATTTTGCCAAAAAACCAACAAAAAATATTTTTCTCCGACAATGGTTCTACTGCTGTAGAAGTAGCGATTAAAGTAGCTTTGCAATATTTTTTCAATAAAGGAGAAAAGAAAACTACCATAATTGCTTTCGAAAATGCTTTTCACGGAGATACTTTTGCCGCGATGGCAGCAAGCGGAATTTCCTTTTACACCCAAGCTTTTCAAGGAATGTTTATTGACGTAGTTCGGATTCCAGTTCCATTAAAAGGAAAAGAAAAAGAAAGTTTTGATGCTTTGCGAGAAGTTATAAAAAACAATAATTGTGCTGGATTTATCTTTGAACCACTAGTTCAAGGAGCTGCCGGAATGGTAATGTACGAACCCCAATCGCTTGATGAATTAATAAAGATTTGCCAAGAAAATAATGTACTCACCATTGCCGATGAAGTGATGACGGGTTTTGGAAAAACAGGGAAGACTTTTGCAATGGATTATCTGACCGAAAAGCCGGATATGATGTGTTTGTCAAAAGCCCTGACTGGCGGTACAATCCCTATGGCGATTACGACTTTTACCCAAGACATTTTCGAGGCTTTTTATGATGAAGATATCAACAAAGCATTGTTTCACGGACATACATTCACCGCAAATCCTACAGGTTGTGCGGCTGCATTGGCAAGTTTAACTTTGTTGCAAACTCAGGAAATGCAAGACAATATTGCTCGAGTAAACGAAAGACATTTGGCTTTTCAAAAGCATATTGAATCCCATCCAAAAGTAACCACAACAAGAGTTTTGGGAGTGATTTTTGCATTGGAAATAAAAACCGATAGTTCAGCAAGTTATTATGGCCCTTTGCGAAACAAACTCTATGATTTCTTCATTGAAAACGGAATAATTTTACGTCCCGTTGGCAACATAGTTTATATATTGCCGCCTTATATTATAACAGATGAACAATTGCAAAAAGTGTATAAAGTGGTCGAAAAAGCTTTAGAAATAGTTTAAATTTTATAACAATAAGAAGCTTTTTACAGCTATAAATTTTCCAAACATTTGTGAACTTTGTAAAAAACTTTGCGACCTTTGCGGTAAAATAAAAAATCTTGTCACAAACTATCTCCATAACTTCTATAGCCTCGATTTCCCCTTTAGGGAATATTCCAAAAGTGATTTGGGAAAACTATCAAAGCACTAATCATTGTTTTACAGAGCATTTTTTAGACCATAAAAACACACTCGTTGGGAAATTGGATAAAGATTCTAGTGAAGTGATTGAGGCATTAAAACACTCCGATTCTAAGTATAGATTTTTGGACAAAACAGTTTTGTATGCGATGGCAGCTTCACGCAAAGCCATACAAAATGCTGGTTGGACACCAAAGGATATTTTCGGAATTAACATTGGTTCTTCTCGTGGCGCTACGGATTTATTCGAAAAACACTATCAGGGTTATTTAGAAACTGGCAAGGCTCAAACCTTGGCATCACCAACGACCACTTTGGGGAATATTTCCTCTTGGGTGGCTCACGATTTGCAAAGTTCAGGACCTGAAATTTCACATTCTATAACTTGTTCGACCGCTTTGCACGCCTTGTTAAATGGTGTGGCTTGGCTTCGTTCTGGAATGGCTGACAAGTTTTTAGTTGGCGGAAGCGAAGCTCCATTGACCGATTTTACGATTGCCCAAATGCGTGCCTTGAAAATTTATTCCAATAGTATAGAAGCGTTTCCGAATAGGGCATTCGACCTGAAGAAAACCCATAGTGGGATGATTCTTGGCGAAGGTGCAGCAGTTTGTTGTTTGGAAATTGGCAAAAAGGAAAACGCAATCGCTTTTATAGAAGGGATTGGCTATGCCACCGAAATCTTGGAACATAATATATCTATTTCGGCAGAAGCGATTTGTTTTCAGAAATCGATGAAAATGGCTTTGGAAAACACTGATATATCCGAAGTTGATGTCATTGTAATGCACGCTCCGGGAACAAAAGCCGGGGATTTAACCGAATATAAAGCAATTCAAAAAGTTTTTACTTCGTCAGTTCGACCTTCGGTCTCGGGTGGAAACGATTTACCGATGCTCACCACCAATAAATGGAAAATTGGTCACACCTTTGGCGCTTCGGGAATGTTGAGTATTGAAATGGGGATTTTGATGATGCAACACCAGAAATTTATTGGTGTTCCCTTTGCCGAAGAGCAAAAACTAAGAAAACAAATCCGTAAAGTGCTTGTAAATTCGGTTGGTTTTGGAGGTAATGCCGTGAGTGTTTTGTTATCGTTGTAATCCCCTTTTTCAAAAATTGGCCACAGATTCGAACGGATGAAACGGATTTACACAGATAATTTGAAACATTTTTCAACTTAAATGACCTTATATCTCTTATATGGTAAAAATATGAAAATCCGTGACAATCCGTTTCATCCGTTTCGTCCGTGAGCCAATCCTCTAATTCCCCCATTTGGGGGTTAGGGGGCTAATTCTTTCACTTTATCATAAACCAAATTGCTTTCAAAACCGCGGCGAAGCATATAATCACAAAATTTCTTTCGTTTTTTTAATGCATTTGTCTCTCTTATGGATTCCCAATGCCTTTCGGCCAATGCGTGAAAAGTTTCCAAGTATTCCTCGGGAGTGATTTCCTTGAGAGCAGTATTGATTAGAGTTTGAGAGATGTTTTTATACTTCAATTCATTAATAATCCTGATTTTACCCCAATGTTTAATGCGGTGTTTTCCTCTGGCAAAACTACAAGCATAACGTTCTTCGCTAAGAAAATTAGAAGTAATAAGATGCACCATAATGGAGTCTATTTCTTCGGGATCCATTTTCATATTGCGCAATTTGGCAACCACTTCTTCGTGACATCGTTCTTGATAGGAACAAAAATATTCTATTTTTTGAATGGCTTCTTTTGTAGAGAAAACGTCTTTCATTTTAGTGGTTATTATTTGATTATTCAGAAATCGTATTAAGTATTTTGATCTTACTGTTGCCTTTTCTCAAAGTGACAAAAATAGACAATTTTGTTTATGGATTAACGAATAAGAAAGAAGCGTTATTTAACCTCCTAATTATAGTAGCAATCAGATATTTAACGTTTTAAATTCCTTTTTTAGGAATTTTCAGGAAAGAGCATTTTTCTGTTCTTTCCAAACGGTAGTTTAACTGATAAATAGGCATTTGAACGAAAAAATTTTGAACTTTTAATAAGTTATAGTTGCTTTGCCCCTAACCTGCTTTTATTATTTTAAATGATGTGGGGTATAAAAAGATTTTAAAAGAATAAAAGATATAGGTTTATGATCAAAAAATTACTTCTTATTGTTTTGTTGTTGTTATCTGCTTTTTCTGAAAAAGTTGTCGCACAATGTTCAATTACTGGAACTTCAGTTAATGCAAGTACCTTAAATAACACTGGCATCTGCACAACTTTTTTAGGGTGTACAACGGTTTATGTCGGTAACGGTTCAGCTGCAACTACTTTGACATTAAATGAAGGATTAAATTTCACATGTTTGGGAGCAATTAATTTTGTTATAACCGCCAATGCAACTATTGTATTTGGCACTTCAGCTAACGATAAATTAACACTGGGAGAAGGATCGTCAATTACTGTCATTGCAGGTGGAAACTTGAGCGGTGGTAATAATT
This sequence comes from Flavobacterium sp., assembly GCF_043780635.1. Lineage (GTDB taxonomy): Bacteria > Bacteroidota > Bacteroidia > Flavobacteriales > Flavobacteriaceae > Flavobacterium. The sequence continues at coordinate 5,441 of NZ_JAYWCK010000070.1, read as the reverse complement.
GCACCTCGTCTGACAGAATTGTTATTGGTACAAATTTAGTTTCAACTTGCGATGGTAATGCTGGTACAGATTTAAGCTTTCCAGATATTATAAGTATAGGTGGAACTGGGAGTGCTACTTCAAATTCTCCCGTTTGTGCTGGTGTTGGAAATACAATAAATTTGAGCGCTACACCTCCGCCAAATGGTGGTCCATATACGTATTCATGGTCTGGCCCAAATACCTTTTCAAGCACAAGTCAGAATCCTATTATTACTAATCCAACAGTTTCTGCCGCTGGTTTATATTCGGTATCTATGACTTCAACAACCTTAGGGGCTAATCGAACAGTTTTAGCTCAAACCACAGTTGTTGTTAATTCTGGAACTGGCCCATCAGCCCCAACAATAGGATTAATTACTCAGCCAACTTGTACTGTTGCGACTGGAAGCGTAGTTTTAGGTGGTTTGCCAGCATCAGGAACTTGGACATTAACAAGAAGCCCTGGAGGAATTAAAACAACAGGAACAGGAACGAGTACAACAATTTCTGGGCTTGCCGTAGGAACTTATACTTATACCGTTTCTAATGGAAGTTGTACTTCTGGAGCTTCAACAAGTGTGCCGATAACAAGTCCTATTAAAACGTGGAATGGTTCTGTAAGCACAGATTGGAATACAGCTGCAAACTGGAGCCCAAGTGGCGTGCCAACTTCATCTAATTGCGTTACTATACCAAATGTTGCAAGAACCTCAATTATTTCAGGAACTAATTTTGTAGCCTATGCAAATACTTTAACTTTATTATCTTCAGGGAAATTAACAGTTAATTCTTCAAATACAATTACGGTTACTGATTTCGTAAATGCGGATTTAGGTTTTTTAGTTTTTGAAAACACAGCTAGCTTAGTGCAAATAAATAATGTAAACACTAATTCTGGATATATTGTTTACAAACGATCAACATCTGCACGTACAACAGATTATACGTATTGGTCTACGCCGCTTTCTCCTATGACTTTAGGGGAATTATACCCACTAGGGAGCACCTTTTATTCTTATGAAGCTTCACTCTCAGGAGAATATTGGAGCCCTTTTGGTGCAGGAACTAATATGGTAGAAGGCAAAGGGTACATCGCTAGTCGTGGAACAGCAATTCCATCAGCTGGTTATAATCCACCGTCAATTGCATTGGATGTCATTTTCACAGGTACTCCAAATAACGGTCCATATCCTGTTTCGGTATTTAAAGATAAATCTAGCCTTCTTGGAAATCCATACCCTTCTGCTATAGATGCAAATACATTTTTGAATCAAAACACAGGAGTTTTATTTGGGACATTGTATTTCTGGACACATAATACAGCAATTCAAGATGCTGCAAATATTATAGATGGATCTGCAGGTTCTGGGGCTTATGCTTACACATCAAATGATTATGCAATTTACAATGCAACAGGAGGGACTGCAGCAACCCAACCTGACAAAGATGCTTTGGGCAACTCATATCCTAGTTCTGTCCCAACCGGTAATATTGCTGCCGGACAAGGATTTTTCGCAACTGCCAAAGCAACGGGACAAGTTATGTTTAATAATACTATACGTATTGCAAATAACAACTCTCAGTTTTACAAAACAAGAAATCCTAAAACAAAAACCGCGATAGAAAAAAACCGCATTTGGTTAAACCTAACAAATACTCAAGGCGCTTTCAAACAAACTTTAGTAGGCTACATTACGGATGCCACGAATGACTATGATGATCGTTTTGATGGCGAAAGTTTTGATGGTAATGAATTTGTTGATTTTTATAGTGTGAACCAAGACAAGAATTTAACGATTCAAGGTCGTGCTTTACCGTTTGATGAAAATGATGAAGTGCCTCTAGGATATCGTACCACAATTAATGGTGATTTCACCATAAACATTGACCAAGTAGATGGTTCGATTACCAATCAGGCGGTGTATATTGAAGACAAGTTGACCAATACCGTAACTAATTTAAAAAGCGAGAACTATTCCTTTAACACTGTAGCAGGAACATTCAATGATCGTTTTGTATTGTGTTATAAAGATAATAGTACGGCCAAGACATTGGCTACAGCTAATTTCAATTCACAAGCAAATAAAGTTTTAGTTTCGAACAAAAACAAGCAAATAAAAATTAATTCCTTTGCTGAGACCATTGACAAGGTTACAATTTATGATGTGTTAGGAAGACAAATCTATCAAAAAGATAAAGTGAACAGCAACGAATTGTCAATAGCGAATCTCGTGTCAAGTCGTCAAACTTTGATTGTAAAAACGGTATTGCAAAATGGCTCAACAGTAACTGATAAAATTATTTATTAGTTCTGGTATAAAATAGCCTAATAAAATATCCCATCTTGATAAACAAGGTGGGATATTTTGTGAAACACCGATAACAAGCATATATATTAAAAGAAAAATAGTATTAAAAAATCAAAAAATCACACTACAACGTGCTTAAACACATTTAAACGGTTAAAATTTTAGTCTCATTATATTGCATCTACCTTTGCCCTCTAAACTAGGGTTTTTAATAAGAAATAAGTGTTATTTACCTAATTTAGAAAAAACAACAAAAAAACCAAGTCGAAAGGCTTTAATAAAAAAAGATTTTGAATCTGGATTGCCCCATCCTTTATTCAAATGGACAATACAGATTACCTAATCTTATGAAAAAATCCTACTTATTTTCAGCAACTAAAGCTGCAGTATTATTATTACCATCAAAAGCAATTCATTTGCTGCTGATGGTTTTGTTTTTTAGTTTGTTTGGGAATACGCTGATTGCTCAAACGCAAACGTTTACTACACCCGGAACGACGACTTGGACATGCCCCGCTGGCGTGACCTCGATCAATGTTGAAGCGTGGGGCGGCGGCGGCGCCGGTGCCTCTGTTGGTAATGGTAGTAATGGTGGTTTTGGCGGCGGCGGGGGCGGTGCTTATGCGAGTAGCCTGATGTCCGTAATACCGGGGACTAATTACACTATTGTCGTTGGTAAGGGCGGTACGGCCTCATCAAAAAATAACGATCCCAATGATGATGGAGGTAATTCTACCTTTAATTCAACTTCAGTTAAAGCGGCTGGTGGAAGTGGCGCTTTTAGTACTCAAAGAACTGGAGGTGCTGGCGGAACTGCTGCAAATTCATCAGGAACTATAAGATGGTCCGGAGGGAATGGTGCGGATGGTAGTACTAGTGTATTTAATTCAGGTGGCGGCGGCGGCGGAGCCGGTAGTATCGAAGCTGGTGGGAACGCTTCAGGCACAACAGCCGGAACAGGAACTTCCTCTTTTGGGGGAGCCGGAGGAGCCGGAAGGACAAATGAGAACATTGGTATTGGAGGAAATCTAATTGGAGGTGGAGGCGGTGGTGCTGTCTTATTCCAAGGAAGTTTTATTATGGGAGGTTCAGGAGCTAATGGGCAGGTAATTATTTCTTGGTGCTCAGCAAATACAACTTGGAATGTTATCAATGGTGTTGGTTCATGGACAGACGGATCTCCAACAAGTTCCAAAAACCTTACTTTTAGTGGAAATTTCAATTCATCAACCGATACTTCAGATACTGTTGTAGAAGGATGTTCTTGCAAAGTGAATTCTGGAGCTACAGTTGTCTTTACAAGCGGAAAGACTTTGAAAATATCAAATGAAGTTAAGATTTTAGGCCCAACGGGATCGCTGACTTTTGAAAACAATGCCAGTTTAGTACAAATTAATGAACCAGTAACTAATAATCCTAACTCTGGAAGCATAATTTATAAAAGAAAAACAATTTCAGTTCTTTCTTCTGATTATACTTATTGGTCTTCACCAGTGGAAAACCAACAATTGACAAACGTTTCTGCATCTTATGCGTCAGGTATGTTTTATTCATATAATGACTTTGCTATTCCAGAAAATTGGAAACAAGAAATTGTAACAGCGACAATGTTGACAGGGAAAGGATATATCATTAGAGCTGCTCAAAACAGTTCTGCATCAGCCATTTATGATGCTACTTTTATGGGAGCTCCAAATAATGGAACGAAAACCATATCAATTGGTGCAACCGGAACTTCTAATCTGTTGGGTAATCCTTATCCATCGGCTATAAATGCTGATTTGTTTTTGGCTACAAATAGTACACTTGTTGAAGGAACCATTTATTTATGGACACACAAAACGGCTATTCAATCAGCCGGAAATATCACTAACGGTACCGCTGGGTCTGGAGCTTATGCTTATACATCAGATGATTATGCAACATATAATGGAACAGGTGGAGCGGCAGCGAGCGGAGGTATTATACCTCTTGGTAAAATTGCTGCTGGGCAAGCTTTTTTTACGACGAGTAAATCTACTGGTAAATCGGTTACATTCAATAACGCTATGAGATTAAGTTCAGTGGGAGCAATATTAGACAATAGCCAGTTTTTTAAATCGAGAAATCCTAAAATAATACCTAAGAATGTAATCGAAAAAAATCGTCTTTGGTTGAATCTTACTAATACACAAGGTGCTTTCAAACAAACTTTAGTAGGTTATGTAACTGATGCCACAAATGATTATGACAGCAGTTTTGATGGAGAAAGTTTTGATGGTAACGAATTTGTTGATTTTTACAGTGTGAGCCAAGACAAAAATTTGACTATTCAAGGGCGTGCTTTACCATTTGATGAAACGGATGAAGTTCCTTTAGGATTCAAATCAACCATTGATAGTGCATTTACAATCAACATTGACCAAGTAGATGGTTCGCTAACAAATCAAACAGTATTTATTGAAGACAAATTGACTAATACTATTTTTGATTTAAAAAACGGCGACTATACTTTTACAACGGTTGCAGGAACATTCAACGGTCGTTTTGTATTGCGGTATACCAATAAAAATTTAGGGAATAATAATTTTTCCACTAAAGAAAATCTAGTTTTGGTTTCCAATACGAACAAGCAGATACGAATCAACGCATTTGCCGAAACAATAGATAAAGTATCGGTTTATGATATAGCCGGGAAACAAATTTTTCAAAAAACGAATGTGAACAGCAACGAACTTTCAATTTCTAATTTAGGATCGGGGCATCAGGTTTTAGTGGTAAAAACGAGTTTACAAAACGGCACTACAGTTAGTAATAAAATTATTTATTAGGAGTATGGACTATTTTTAGTTTTGATAATGTCGAATGAACTTTGTGGTGTCTTGTTTTTTAATAAATGCGCTATTGAATAATTAAAAGTGCAATATAACAATGAAAACTGCAGTTTGTCGATTTTAATTTATTATCATTCTATATTTTGTAATATAATTCTGTTTTTGGTTTATTGTAAGATAAGTTATATGTAGATTTGCATTATACAAATGCAAATCAACTAATGAGGAGATTTTTACTCAAGTTTAAGATTTTTATATTCGTATTTTTTCTTATTGTTTTTTCTGGAAATGCGATTGC
>NZ_JAYWCK010000069.1:0-97106 GCF_043780635.1 Flavobacterium sp. | reverse complement strand
TGCAAATTTATAAATTTAAAAATTGAATGTTTATTTTTTTCAAAGCTTCATTTTTTCGTTTATTTCTACCAACCAAATATACAGTTTCAGTAACATTTGTGGTATGAGATGCCATTCCTTTAGATAGATTCAAAGTAGCATCTGAAGCTTTGTCCAGTTCGTCAAGGAACAAATGTTTTAAAGCATAGAAATCAGCCGTTACATTTAATTTTTTCTTTACCCACCGCCTCCATCTTATGCTAATCTGACACGGTTGTATTGGAATTAATGAAGGCTTTAATCTTCTTGTAAATAAGAAGTCATTATCATCGGTACACTCTTGGATAATTTCTGTCCAAAAAGATAAAACGTTTGGTAAAATTACCTTAATGACCTCCTTACTAACACTACCTTTCAATATTGTGACTTTATATTCTTGCTTGGCCAGATTGACATCTTTTTTCTGGACACGAAATAATTCAGCGGTTCTTGCTCCAGAGTGAAAAAAAATCATACCATATCTATAAAAGGTATAATTATCATTTTTCAAAATTTTAAATATTTTATTTAGTTCATCCAGTTCTAAAGTTTCACGGATTTTTTTAACTGTTTTTTTCTTTTTGATATCACGAATTGGGTTATGAAAAACCATTCTTTTTTCCACCAAGTCAGAAAGCACAATTGACAAATGGGTGAGGAACTTATTATATTCATTATTCGTCAAACCTAAAGGATCCAATAAATCACGGATGTGGCCGCTATGAATTTCACAAATAGAAAACTCCATTTTTAATGCAACAGCCGACTTTTCAACTTTAGCAACTATTCGTCGAAGTTCCTTTTTCACACCTTCAGAAACGGATAGCATAGGATATGCAATTTTGAGAGCTTCGACAAAGTTTAATTTTGGATGCAATGATCCTGGAACTGGTTTAAGTTCTGGAATCATATACTTTTTAGTAATTGGATTATAACCCTTGTCTTCGAAAAGTTTCGGGATTTCCTTTAACCAAGTTTCGACAACGGCTTTGCGTTCCTCCAGTGATCGGAAACGGTTTAGTTTTCTTCTGAAAAGAAACCCTTTTGGATATTTCTCTTTGAACAATGGATCGTAGAATTTGCATTCTATACGCCAATCAAGCTTTAAAGACTTCTGAGATGTCAATGTTTTCCAGTTCTCTGGATGTACCCATAGGTCAGAGTACGCACAATCGAATAATAAATTTTTTGCCATAATGTAATTACTTTAGGGTTGTCGGTAGGGTTGCCGATTTAAGTAATTACAAGCCGTAAGATTTTTTATTAAAACACTTAAACCCTTGTTGGGAGTGGGCTTAAGTGTTATTTTAATTTGTAGCGAGACCGAGATTTGAACTCGGGACCTCAGGGTTATGAATCCTGCGCTCTAACCGACTGAGCTATCTCGCCATATTTTCAGATGAAAACCATCTTTCAATGCGGGTGCAAATATAAAAATTATATTAGAGGTTACAAGTATATAATGAAGAAAAAAAAATATTTTTAAAAAGGCTTTTTTATTGGCCATATATTCAATACATTTCACAAAAATTAATTGCAGCCCATGGATTCAAAAATACGTTACGAAATAGAGTTCCCCATAAATTCGTCACCTCAATTGTTATACCAATACATTTCGACTCCGTCGGGTTTATCAGAATGGTTTGCTGATAATGTTAATTCCCGTGGAGAATTTTTTACTTTCATTTGGAATGATTCAGAAGAGAATGCTAGGTTGTGTTCCAAGAAATCTGGTGAAAAAGTAAGATTCAAATGGGTAGATGGCAACAATAAAGATACAGAATACTTTTTTGAGTTAAATATTTTGGTAGACGAAATTACAAAAGACGTGTCATTGATGGTCATTGATTTTGCCGATAAAGATGAAATTGAAGAAGCTACACTTTTGTGGGAAAATCAAATTTCAGATCTTAAACATGTAATAGGCTCTGTATAGTAATATTGTGTTTTAAAACTTATATTTGTCCCGATTTAATCGGGACTTTTTTTTGAAATATTATGATTAATTTTAATGGTACAATTGTGTCTCACGACACTAGTTTATTGACTCAAAATCGTGCTTTTTTGTATGGTGATGCTGTTTTCGAAACAGTCAAAATAGTAAACTCAAAAATTCTTTTTTTAGAGGATCATTATTTTAGATTGATGTCTTCTATGAGGATTATTCGAATGGAAATTCCTATGAATTTTACTATGGAATATTTTGAAGAACAAATCATTACTTTAGCTAAAGCCAAAAATTTAGAAGATTCCTCTCGTGCCAGAATTACTGTGTATAGGAATGATGGTGGTTATTATTTGCCACAAAACAATACCGTTTCTTTCTTAATTAATGTTGAATCTCTTGATAATACTTTGTATTCAATTGATCATAAAGAATACAAAGTTGATTTATACACTGATTTTTATGTTACAAAACAGTTGCTGTCTTCTATAAAAACCACCAATAAGTTGATAAATATTACGGCGAGTATTTTTGCCAAAGAAAATGATTTGGATAATTGCTTATTGCTTAATGACAGTAAGAATGTTATTGAAGCATTGCAAGGAAATATTTTTATGCTGACAGGAAATCGACTAATCACACCTCCTGTTTCAGAAGGATGTTTGAATGGTGTTATGCGAAAACAAATCTTGAGTTTAGCTCGGAATATAGAAAATTTAGAAGTTGTTGAAGAAGTAATTTCTCCATTTGACCTTCAAAAAGCCGATGAATTGTTTATTACAAATGTGATTAAAGGGATTCAGCCCATTACCAAATACCGTAAAAAAGATTTTTCACTCAATTTATCTAAGACATTGATGCAAAAACTAAACGAGTCTATAAGCAGTAATTAATTAAGAGAAGGGTTTTCAGGTGCATTTGACCATATAGGGTATTCTCCACCTAATTCCATAATTTGTTTTTTCCAAAAGTGGGAGGCAGATTTTCCAATTATTTTTTTTTCATAGTTGTTTTTAGTAATGATCCAAGAACTTTCCTCCATCTCAGTTTCTAATTGGTCTTCTTCCCATCCTGTATAACCTAAAAAGAATCTAATATTATCTTTGTTTATTTTGCCACTATTGATAAGTTTTTTTGTGGTTTCATATTCGCCACCCCAATATATGCCATTGGATATTTCTATACTATTTGGAATCAAATCTGGTACATTGTGTATGAAATAAAGATTGTCCTGCTCAACTGGGCCACCATTGTATATCTTAAAGGATGCTTTGATATCAGGAACCAGATCATTAATTGTATATTTTAAGGGTTTATTGATGATAAAACCTACAGAACCTTTTTTGTTGTGATCGGCCAACAGAATAACAGATCTATTGAAAGATAAATCTCCAATTATCGAGGGCTCTGCTATGAGTAGATGCCCTTTTTCTAATTTTTCTGATATCATGGTTATATTTTTAATTAAATTTAAGAAGAAAGATGAAAATAAACCAAATTTAATCGATAAACTGCACAAAAAAACCTTCCAATGGAAGGTTTTAATTATACTTAAGAAATCTTAAATTAGTTTACAGCACCGTCTAAATCAGCACCAGCTTTAAATTTTACTACATTTTTAGCAGCAATTTTAATAGTTTTTCCTGTTTGAGGATTTCTACCATCTCTTGCAGCTCTTGCGGAAACTGACCAAGATCCGAAACCTACTAAAGATACTCTTCCACCTTTTTTCAAAGTACTACCTACGTTTCCTAAAAATGATTCTAAAGCTAGTTTTGCAGCAGCTTTTGTAATTCCTGCATCAGCAGCGATAGCGTCGATTAATTCTGATTTGTTCATAATGTTTAGTTATTAAATGTTGGTTAAAAAAACTTTGTTAATAATAACAAATTTAGTAGGATTTACTTCCCTTACAAACGATTTGTTTAATTTTAATCTGATTTGTTGATAACTTGTTTTTTTTGTTCATAAAGCAAGGAAAATTCCTTAAAAAACTCTAAAAAATACCCATTTTGTTGAGGTTAATACGCTCTGGCTTCATCAGAAAAGTTGATTCCATTCAATAATTCGCCTATACTCATCTTCTTTTTACCTGGAAATTGTATGGTTAACACCTGAATAAACCCATCTTTCACCGCGATTTTTATTTCTTTTTTGCTGCAAATCAGGCTTCCAATAGCATAATTATGCTCTTCTAATGTCATTATTGCTTCGTGAATTTTTACATTCCACTCTTCGTTTTTGTCACTAATAAAACACCAAGCCGAAGGATATGGACTTAAACCTCTTATTAAATTGTATATTTCAATAGCCGATTTTGTCCAATCTATTTTGCAATTTTCTTTGTTTAGCTTGTACGCTGTTTTTATTTTGATATTTTCTTTCTGGATGATTGTGGTTACCTTTCCCTTTTCTATCAACGCCAAAGTCTCCAAGACGGTTTCACTTCCTAATTGCATTAGTCTGTCGTGCAACTGTCCCGCATTTTCATCTGATGCAATCGCTGTTTCAGAACTAAGAATCATCGCTCCTGTATCTATTTTGTCATCTATAAAGAAAGTGGTAACTCCGGTTTTTGTATCGCCGTTTATAATTGCCCAGTTAATAGGAGCGGCACCGCGATAATTGGGTAATAAGGAAGCATGTAAATTGAAAGTCCCAAATTTTGGCATTTTCCAAACCACTTCTGGCAACATTCGGAAAGCGACAACAATTTGTAAATTGGCATTTAGCACTTTCAATTTCTCCAAAAAGCTTTCGTCTTTCAAATTCGTTGGTTGTAATAAAATAAGATTGTTTTCCAAAGCATATTCTTTTACTGCCGAATATTTTATTTTTTGGCCACGACCTGCCGGTTTATCAGCTGCTGTAATAACGCCTACTATATTATAGTTGTTCTTGATTATGGTGTCCAGAATGCCAACGGCAAATTCAGGAGTTCCCATAAATACGATTCGTAATTTTTCCATTGTCATTGCGAGGCACGAAGCAATCTCGTTATTTAAGTGAATATTTATTGTTTGGTTTTACTGCGATTTTATTGCTTTCCAATAAGTTTTGCAAGGCAAAGATAACATCGTCTTCGCTGTATTTTGATAGTTTTTGAATTTCTCTTGAATTCAAGTCTTGTATATTTAATAATCCAATAATTTTTTCCGAAATTGAGGAGGTATCGCTAACCTTGGTTTTTTTGGAAATGCAATACGAACAAATTCCGCAATTTTTTTCAGTTTTTTCTCCAAAATAATCTAGAATCAACTTGCTTTTGCAAACTTTCTTTTCATTTATATAATGTAAAACCGATTCGAATTGGGTAACTTTTTGTTTATTTTGGGTTTCAAGATACTTCGAAACTCGGTTTATAGTTCTTTCATCTTCGCGAACTTCATTGAAAATGATAGTGGCATCATTGTTTTTTTTATGATAATCAATAATGTCAAGTCCTCTTAGTTTTTCTAAAATAGAATGAATTAAGGTTTCGTCACAATTTGATTTTTTCGCAATCAACGATATATTTATTGCTGTTTGAGATTCATAAATCCCGGGATAAGTTCTGAGTATCGATAAAACAACGGGTTCTTCATTTGGATTCAAACTCATATACCGAATCACTTCTTTGGACGGAATCATAAATTGCATCGTTATTTTCTCCGAATATTCCTGTGACAAACTCACAATTCCCTGTCTGTCTAAAAACTGGATAGCGTTAAAAGTTTTCAAGGTCGGAAATCCATATTTCTGGCAAAAATGATTCAAATTGAATGAAAATTGTTCGTTGATTCCTTCCCCATAAGCGATTTGGAAATACGTACACAATTTGATGTAAATCTGGGTAAGAATTTGTTTATCCGGAAGAACGTTAATGAATTGACTTTGGGCTTGAGCCTTGTCAGATGGACTGGTTAATAGTATGGCAAAGGCCTTTTCCTCATCTCTTCCAGCGCGACCAGCTTCCTGATAATAGCTTTCGATACTTTCGGGAAGATGAATGTGAATCACCGTTTTTACATTCGATTTGTCAATTCCCATTCCAAAGGCATTGGTCGCAACCATTATCTGCACTTCTTCATTCATCCACTGACTCATATTCTTCTCTTTTTCCTTAACCGATAACCCGCCGTGATAATAAGTGGCCTTGAATCCCAAGGATTGCAATTGCGAAGCTGTTTCAGAGCACGATTTCCTATTTCTCACATATATTATAGAAGGCTGCGGATTCTTCTTCAGGATTTGCTCCATTCGATACAATTTGTCTTCCACTTCAAAAACCATATATGCAATATTTTTTCTGGCAAATGATTTCTTGAAAATCGCTGGTTTCTCTAATCCTAATTGAAGAATTACATCTTCAAGAACCCGATTCGTCGCCGAAGCGGTAAGTGCTAAGAAGGGAACTTTGGGAAAATGTGTTTTTAAATTGGAGATTTTTAAATAAGCAGGACGAAAATCGTGTCCCCATTGCGATACACAATGCGCTTCATCGATGGCGATTAAATTAATGGGCAGGTTTTTTATGCGTTCCAAAATCCAGTCCGATTGCAAACGTTCTGGCGATAAATACAAGAATTTATAATTGCCAAATTCGCAATTGTCCAAAAGCGTAATCATTTCGTCGGACTGAATTCCGCCAGTCAAAGCAATGGCTTTGATGTCCAGTTTTTGCAACCGTTGCACTTGGTCTTTCATCAGAGCTACCAATGGCGAAATTACCAAACAAATTCCGTCTTGCATTAGTGCTGGAATTTGAAAACAAATCGATTTACCGCCACCTGTTGGCATCAGTCCAAAAGTGTCTTTTCCCTCCAAAACCGAATTGATAATTTCGTTTTGCGGCGACCTAAATTCGTCGTGTTTCCAGTATTTTTGAAGAATTGCTAACGCTTCTTGCATCTTTCAGTTTAAAGTTTAAAGTTTAAAGTTCGGGTTCTAATTTAAGTTAAATAACCTTAAACTTTAAACAATTTACTAAATTTGGCCTAAGATAAATAAAATTCTATTATCAAGCGTGTCTTTTGGAACTTCTATGAGTTCGTAACCATAATTTTGATAGGTTTCTGTAAGGTGGTTGTGAATTAGTTTTGCTTGTTCGAAGTTCTCGTAACGGGCTTCATCGCTCACATATATTTCCTCCCAGGGCGGAAGGATAAAGATTTTTGTGTATAAATTTTCACGGCAAGCCAAATCAAAATGAGTAGGATAACTGTCGCCAATGTAATGCATATAAGCCAAAACATCAGGAATTCCCCGGTCAATAAAAATGACTTCGTGAGTTTCCTCTAAAGCGCTTTTGAATTGTTTTTTTCTTCCTTCCAATAATAATTCGCTGAAAAGCAATGGATTCTCAAGAAACAATTGCTCGATGCCTTGTTTTTTTGCTTCTAAAGTAACTTGTCTGGAAATTTCCGGATAGCAGCAAAATCCTTTGTCTGCCAATCCATCGATGATAGTGCTTTTGCCAGTTCCTGGTCCGCCAATGATGACTATAATTTCTTTGTTCACGTTTTCCAAATATGGCGCAAATTTACCTAAAGTTATCCGGATTTCGGAAGATTATTTAGACTTATAAGGTTCTTTATTTTTAAAAACATAAAACTATAATTTCAAATTTAAAATTTCTAAACTCTTCAATCTAAAATCTGCAATCTAAACTCTAAAATGTAATTTCAAAACTGTATATTTGCTTTTATTTTTTATAAAAAATGGACAACGAAAAAGAAAAAGAGACCAGAGAGTTTTATGACAGATTAAAAGTAGAGTTGGATTTAAGCAATTCATGGCCAGCTTTATATTTGTATAAATTTATTGTACCGACTGATCCGGACAATATTGTACGTGTCGAGGAGGCTTTTGATTGTATGGGAGCTGTAATAAAAACGACAAAATCTAAAACTGGGAAATTCACAAGTATATCTGTTGATGTTATGATGAAAGATTCTCAAGAAATAATTGATAAATACATTGAAGTTTCTACAATTAAAGGCATAATTTCCCTTTAAATATCAAAAATTATAAATTCGATTATGAATTCAAAATATATTAAAGAAAACGCAAATGATGTTGTTCATCATTTGGAATATAATGCAGAGAGAGATCATCTGATTATTCCGGAATACGGACGTCATTTGCAAAAATTGATTGACCAGGCAACTGCAATTGAAGATAGTGAAGAGCGAAACAAAGCGGCAAAATACATTATTCAAGTTATGGGAAGTTTGAATCCTCATTTGCGTGATGTGCCAGATTTCCAACATAAGTTATGGGATCAAATCTTCATAATGTCGGATTTTAAATTGAATGTAGATTCGCCTTATCCTGTTCCAACTCGTGAAGTTTTGCAACTAAAACCAGATGTTTTAAAATACCCTCAAAATTTTCCAAAATACAGATATTACGGCAATAATATTAAGTATATGATTGATGTTGCTAATAAATGGGAGGAAGGCGAAATGAAAAATGCCTTGGTAAAAGTTATCGCCAATCATATGAAAAAGTCTTATTTAAGTTGGAATAAAGACACAGTTAAAGACGATGTAATTTTCGAACATTTATATGAATTGTCAGACGGAAAATTGAATATGCTTCAAAGTACCGAAGAACTTTTGACTACTACAGATTTATTGCGAACAAACAAGCGAGTATCCAATAAAATAACTCCTGCCGGACAGCCAAAAATTCAAAGCAATAAGAATATAAAAGCAGGGAAGCCAAATCCTACGCATAAAAACCAAAACAGAAAACCTTTGTAAAATTAGTTATGAGTTAATGAATTATTAGTTTTTATTCAAAGACAATTGATTCGTAATTCGTAATTCGTAAATCATAAATCACATATGGGAATTTTCAAAATAGAAGGAGGTGTTGCACTTAAAGGTGAAATCACTCCACAAGGAGCAAAAAACGAGGCGTTACAAATTTTATGCGCTATATTATTGACTCCTGAAAAGGTGACTATCAATAATATTCCAGACATAATTGACGTCAATAAACTGATTGCCCTTTTGGGAAATTTAGGGGTAAAAATTCAAAAAATTGGATCCGGTTCCTATACTTTTCAAGCTGATGAAGTAAATGTAGATTATCTTGAAACTGAGGCTTTTAAAAAAGAAGGTGGTTCGCTAAGAGGTTCAATTATGATTGTCGGACCACTTTTGGCACGATTCGGAAAAGGATATATTCCAAAACCTGGTGGCGATAAAATTGGACGAAGAAGACTAGATACACATTTTGAAGGATTCATCAATCTTGGAGCAAAATTCCGCTACAACAGAGAAGACCATTTTTATGGAGTTGAAGCTCCAAGTGGTTTGAAAGGTGCGGATATGTTGCTTGACGAAGCTTCAGTAACAGGAACAGCAAATATTGTTATGGCAGCAGTTTTAGCCAAAGGAAAAACTACAGTTTACAATGCAGCTTGCGAACCATATTTGCAACAATTGTGTAAAATGTTGAACGAGATGGGAGCGAAAATCACTGGAGTTGGGTCAAATTTATTGGCTATCGAAGGCGTTAAAAGTCTTGGAGGTTGTGTGCACAGAATCCTCCCTGATATGATAGAAATTGGAAGCTGGATCGGACTTGCTGCAATGACCAGAAGTGAAATCACTATTAAAGATGTGAGTTGGGAAAACCTTGGACTTATTCCAAATGTCTTTAGAAAACTGGGAATTACTTTAGAAAAGAAAGGCGACGATATTCATATTCCCGCACACAAAGACGGTTATCAGGTAAAAACCGATATTGACGGTTCTATTCTTACCGTTTCTGATGCGCCTTGGCCTGGATTTACACCAGATTTATTGAGTATTATTCTTGTTGTGGCAACACAATGCAAGGGGGATGTTCTTATTCATCAAAAAATGTTCGAAAGTAGATTGTTTTTCGTAGATAAATTGATTGATATGGGCGCCAAAATAATTTTATGTGATCCACACAGAGCTGTTGTTATTGGTCACGACTTCAAATCTCAACTGAAAGCCACAACGATGTCTTCGCCAGATATTCGCGCAGGAATTTCATTATTGATTGCGGCACTTTCTGCTAAAGGCACAAGCACCATTCAAAATATCGAACAAATTGATAGAGGTTACGAACGAATTGATGAACGATTAAGAGCTATTGGAGCTAAGATTGTAAGAGCCTAGTAAAAGAGAATATCTAAATGACAAACGAAGAAACTGCAGTAAATGCAACTTATTTTAGTATATTAAGTAATGCAACATTGGCAGCGATTAAGGGATTGGCTGGTTTTTTTGGAAATTCATATGCTTTGACAGCAGATGCAATCGAATCTACAACTGATATTTTTTCTTCATTATTAGTTTTGTTCGGAATCAAATATTCAAACAAACCAGCAGACGATAATCATCCTTATGGTCACGGTCGCGCAGAGCCGTTAGTTACTTTTTTAGTTGTAGGTTTTTTAATTACTTCAGCCACAATTATTGCATATGAAAGCATCAACAATATTGGAACACCCCACGAATTACCGAAGCCTTGGACGTTAATTGTTCTTGGAATAATAATCTTATGGAAAGAATATTCATTTCGTTTGGTAATGAAACGAAGCAAAGAATCAAATAGTTCTTCATTAAAAGCTGATGCTTGGCATCATAGAAGCGATGCAATTACTTCGGTTGCAGCATTTGTTGGAATTTCTATAGCGTTGATTCTTGGAAAAGGATACGAATCTGCCGATGATTGGGCTGCTCTTTTTGCAGCAGGATTTATTTTATATAATAGTTATAAAATATTCAGACCAGCACTTGGAGAAATAATGGATGAACATCTCTATGATGAATTAATTATTGAAATCAGGAAAGTCTCCCTTCAAGTCGATGGAATAGTATATACCGAAAAATGCTTTATTCGTAAAGCGGGAATGAAATACCACGTTGACTTACATGCCGTCGTAAATGGGAATATTACCGTAAAAGAAGGACATTACATCTCTCATTTATTGAAGGATACTTTGCGAAAAGAAATTCCTGAATTAGGTCAAGTTTTGATTCATATTGAACCTTCCAATTATTGAAAATTAAAATATTTTACTCCAAAACATTTAAAATTTTCAAACCAAAAACAACTCCATCTTCCTGAACACCGTTTTGAAAAGAATGGACATAATCAAAACGAAACAACTTAAATTTGCCAAAACCTAGGTTGTCTAAACCAACAGTAAACTCTGAATATGGGTTTTTGTTTGGAACAGCAAGAGCGTGAAATCCTAAAACCAAAGTGGAATTTAATTTATTCAATAATGGAATTTTATTCATAATATAACCTTTGTCGTTATGCTCTAAATGTGCTTCGAAATAAGCATCGTTTGTGCTGTTCGAATAATAGGGCATTAGGTTGAAAACATTCAAATAGCGTTCGCTGGTTCCTACGTGAGTTCTGTTTCCATTGAAATGTTTGTAGTCAACAAAGGAGATGTTATCGCCGTGAATAAATGTTCCAGCCTTCAAATTAATACCTAATGTTCCTTTATTTCCAGCATTAAAATCATATTTGATTTGACTAGTTATCAATTGGTATTCGTTATTCCTTTCATTGGATGCAAAAGCATTTTCATAACCAAAATACAAAGTAGGATAGTTGTCGTTTTTTATATTTATTTTTCCGTCAGGTCTGGAAATGTATTTGTTTCCAAAATTTATTCTTGCCAAAATCGTGGCTTTTGTGAGATGATGTTGATCAAATGCTGGAGTCAAATTATCATCGGGCAACAACGGATTATTAGAACTATAAATAGCATCACTTTTAACATATGTCTGATTTGTGGTATTGAATAAAGGCTTTCGTTGCTGATATTCTAAGTTACCTTTAAGATACAAACTATTGCTTACATCTTGACCATAAGTGACACTAGCAAATTCCTTGTTGTACAATTTCATATAATTATCCACGAAAAATAAGGTACTCACTGTGTTTATGAATTTTGTAATGGGTTCTTCCGGATTGAATTGATTTACTTTAGTTCCTCCTGAAACGGTTAGTGTCGCATAATTTTGGTTATTAAAACGATGATAATAATCTCCGGTAAGGCGCAATCTGACATCAGAAAATCCATAATTAAACTTAGTGCTTATAGAAGTCGATTTTCCTTTTTCTTCTTCCTCTTTCCAATTTCTGAAAGAAAATCCCGAATCAAGATTCCAACCCTGAACCGTGTTAAAACTTAATGACGACAGCTTTAGTAAGCCATCATAGCTAAAGGATTGTTTTTTGACACTATTTTTCCAATGATAACCAGTTATTGGACTGTGAAATTTGAATTTATTTCCTTTCTTATCAATCGAATCCAAATACTTTTTGGAGTTTCGAACGGTGTGGATACTATCTTTTTTTATGTAATCAGTATTCTCTTCGATGGTGAGAGGAATTGGTCTGATTTTATTCCAAAAAAGAGTGTCTTTTTTGTTAGAATTATTTTCAAAACTTACGATTTCATTGGTAAAAGTCTTTTTGGCAAACGCTTCTTGAAACTCATAATTACTGTAAACATAAGAAAATTTTCCGTTGAATTTTGTTCCAAAAATACCCGCTGCAAAATCAAGACTTTGAGTGTTTTTTGCCCAAATATGATTGTTTTTATTATAACTGAAATTTTGTTTTAAATTCATTTTATCTAAAAATTCCTGATGCATCCGATAACCTTTTATGTCTAAATCTACTGCGTAAATTGCCCAAGAATCTTCAACTATATAGATATAGCCTTCAAAAACGGGTTCAGCATCTCGTTTTGCAATAACTTTTATTTTGTTAATCATCAAATTGTTTTCGTCTTGAAAAGTACCTTCCAATTTAAATTTATAATAATTGAAAGCATTATTGGCAATTGGCGAAATCATTTTGCTGCCAAAGTCCAATGTGTTGTCATAAAAATCATAAATAGTTGCTTGCGCAGTATTGTAGCTGAAGCCTTTGTTGTCGCCACTTACTTTTGAAGCGATAATTCTTTCTTTTAAATTGTCTGGTTTTTCAAAAACAATTTTTGAAACCGTTTCTGATAAATAGATAATTCCAGTTCCACTAGAATCCACAGCACCATCTAAATCACCAATTTTTTGTCCTAGTATCTTCTTTGGTAAATCTTTAACTTTAAAAATTCCTCGAGAATAAAAATCAGCTTTGAAATGTGCCGTTTTTTCGGAATTTTCTTTTTTGCTGGCAATGGCATGTCTGATTACGCCATTGGCCGGATTATCTTTTGTGTTGATTACAATTTCAGAAAGAGATAAACTTTCTTCGGCTAATTTTATGTTTTGAGTGTAGGGAAACTTGTCAATTATGATTGTTATTTTCTGTGTTTTAAAACCTAAATATTGAAAAATAATGGTGTGTTTCCCTAATTTTTTGATATTCAATTCATAATTCCCTTGCTCGTTTGATGAAGTTCCGTTATAAGTATTCTCTTCTAAGATTGTAACGAGAGAAAGAGGATTCCCTTTGTTATCAGTAATAGTTCCTCTAATTTGTGCAAAGTTTGAAAAGTGAATTAGGTATAAAATAAGAATGTAAATTTTTTTCATCTAATGGTTTTGTTTCAAGTAAGACGAATAAACCTATAAATCGTTACAAATTAAAAAAGAAAGAAAAATAATGCTTTCTACAAAAATGACAATATCGCCAATTCGTAGCTTTTCATTCCAAAACCAAGTATAACACCTTTTGCATTACCAGAAATATAAGATTGATGACGGAAACTTTCACGCGAAAAAGTATTCGAAATATGCACTTCAACCACAGGAGTTGAGATGGCTTTTATTGCATCGCCAATACCAATGGAAGTATGAGTATAAGCACCTGCATTCAAAATAATACCATCATAAGAAAAACCAAATTCCTGAATTTTACCAATTAATTCTCCTTCGATATTGCTTTGGAAATAAGTCAATTCTAATTTTTGAAATTTGCGTTTTAAGGTTTCTAGATAATCTTCAAAAGTTTGAGAACCATAAACTTCTGGCTCTCTTTTTCCTAATAAGTTGAGGTTTGGACCGTTGATGATGATGATTTTCATAATTCATATTTTTGTAAAAATAAAAAAACCGTTCGAATAAAGAACGGTTTTGATATACTTATTATTTTTTAATTTATTAGAACATTAGTCCCGCTGAAAGTTGAAGAACTGAATTTTTTGATTGTGCATTTGTCGAAACTTCAGTCAATCCTAAAACATAACGTCCTTCAATAAAGATATGTTTGGTGAGTTTTAAACCCAATCCGCCATCAACAGCAAAGTCAAATGTATTAGAATTACTAGCGTCAAAATTGTTTTTTTCGCTCAATAAAAATGAAGCTTGTGGACCGAATTCAAGGCTTAATGATTTGCCTAAATATATTTTTGCCAAAACAGGAATAGCAATATATCCCAATTCATTTTTAAAATCCCCCAAAGCAGTTTTGTATGTTGCCCCTTGTGTGGTGTATAATAACTCCGGTTGTATAGCAAATTTATCCAATAGTTTAATTTCTGCCACTAATCCTCCGTGATAGCTTGTAATAGCATCGGTTTGGATTGAAGAACCAGAATAGTTTGCGTAATTTATTCCCGCTTTTACGCCTAATTGTAATATTTGAGCCTGGACATTTATTGATAGAGCAAGAAGTAATACGGTAACTAAAATTGTTTTTTTCATAATGTGTTTTTTTTTAAAATTGTTTAAAGATTTGGATCTACAGTTAAAACTCTTAAATCTATTAATTATTGTAATTTATATTTTCTGATAATATTCTTTGAAGAAATAAATATATAATAATGAAAGTATTCGTAATGAAGTTTATTTTAAGTATCTAATAGTCAAAGTATTACTTCATTTTTGTTTATAAATTTGTTCATAAATATGTACAATGAAGAAAGTCCTCTTGTTATAAATTTCTAATTTTAATAAGAAATTATAACTATTAATCTTAAACAAAAAAATTATGAGAAAAATTATTTTATTAGTAATTATAGCTTTGGCTGTTGCCAATGGTTATTCACAAAAAAAAGGAGGTTTTAGAGTTGGGTTAGACTTGGGTTATGTTCCAACAGGCGGTGGTGGTGGAGGAATGTTATCAATTGAACCAAAATACAATATAAAAGATAATATGAATGTTGGACTGCGATTGGGCGGAGCGGGTATTGCTAAAGATATTCAGGAAAATAGTACTGCAACAAGTGCAGAAATATCGGCTAATGGTTCTTTGGTGGGGACTTATGACTATTATTTTCATAAATCAGGATCAGGAAGTTCTTTTGCCCCATATATTGGAGGGGGAGTAGGGTATTATTCTCTTGCTAATGTTAAAGTTGACGATACGTCTTCATCTGACGAAATATCACCTGCTGTAACTGGTCTAGTAGGTGGATTAATCCGCGGTGGTATAGAATGGGCGGGTTTTAGAATGGGTTTGGAATATAATTTTATTTCGGATTCTGATATGGAAGATTTAAATGGTAATTTTTACGGAACTGCAAAAAATTCATATCTAGGAATACATATAGGATTTTTTGTAGGTGGAGGAAAATGGGGTAAAAAATAATTTTCTTTTGAAAACACTTGAACCCACGATATTGTCGTGGTTTTTTTATGCCTAAAAATTGTGTTACTTTGTAAAATGAATTGGAATACTTATATCAAAAGCTATCAGTCTTATCTAAGAATTGAAAGGGGTTTGTCGAAAAATACGATCGACAATTATTCCTTTGATATAGAACGTTTGTGTCTTTTTCTAGAAGAAAATTCAATATCAGTTTCGCCAATAAAAATAAGTGAAGAAACCATTCAGCAGTTCATTTATAGTGTTTCAAAAGAAGTGAATCCTCGATCGCAAGCCAGAATAATTTCGGGATTAAAAAGTTTTTTTAGCTATTTAATTTTCGAAGATTATCGCGTAGACAATCCTTTAGAATTGATTGAAACTCCTAAAATAGGTAGAAAACTTCCCGATACTTTATCAGTTGATGAAATTGATTCTTTAATTGCTGCAATTGATTTGGCTTCTAATGAAGGTGAAAGAAATCGTGCGATGTTAGAAACTCTTTATGGTTGTGGACTTCGGGTTTCAGAATTAGTTTCGCTTAAAATTTCAGATTTGTTTTTTGACGAAGGATTTATCAAAATTACGGGTAAAGGAAATAAACAACGTTTCGTTCCTGTTGGGAATTTAACCCAAAAATACATTCTTATCTATAAAGATACAATTCGAAATCATTTGAATATAAAGAAAGGACACGAAGACACTTTGTTTTTAAATAGAAGAGGAAATCAACTTTCCAGAGCGATGATATTTACAATAATCAAAGATTTGGCAACAAAAATAGATTTGAATAAAAGTATCAGTCCTCATACTTTGAGGCATTCCTTTGCTACTCATCTTCTTGAGAATGGAGCTGATTTACGCTCAATACAGCTAATGCTTGGACACGAATCAATTACAACTACAGAAATTTATGTGCATCTGGACAGGAAATTTTTGACAGAAGTTATGAATACTTTTCATCCTAGGAAATAGAGTTCAGTTGCAGATTTTAGATGGCAGATGGCAAAAAAAAAATGACTTGTTGAAAACAAGTCATTTTTTTTAAATGAATTTATGCTGGCAACTGAAATCTGCCATCTGCAAACTTATTTCGCAATATTTACTGCTCTGGTTTCTCTAATTACAGTGACTTTTACCTGACCTGGATAAGTCATTTCAGTTTGTATTTTTTGTGAAATTTCGAAAGATAAAGTAGCTGCATTATCATCAGAAACTTTTTCGCTTTCTACAATAACACGAAGTTCTCTACCAGCTTGAATTGCATATGCGTTTTTCACTCCGCTGAATCCATAAGCCACTTCTTCTAGATCTTTTAAGCGTTGTATGTAAGAATCCAAAACTTGTCTTCTTGCGCCTGGTCTTGCACCTGAAATCGCATCACAAACTTGAACAATTGGTGATAATAGAGATTTCATTTCAATTTCATCGTGGTGCGCTCCAATAGCATTGCAAACTTCTTCTTTTTCGCCATATTTTTCAGCCCATTGCATTCCTAATAAAGCGTGAGGTAAATCACTTTCGGCATCAGGAACTTTTCCAATATCGTGCAATAAACCAGCTCTTTTGGCAAGCTTTACATTCAATCCTAATTCAGCAGCCATAATACCACAAAGTTTAGAAACTTCGCGGGAGTGTTGCAATAAATTTTGACCATAAGAAGATCGATATTTCATTCGTCCCACGACTTTAATTAATTCAGGATGTAAACCGTGAATACCTAAATCGATTACGGTACGTTTACCAACTTCTATAATTTCGTCGTCAATTTGTTTGGTAGTTTTAGCAACCACTTCTTCAATTCGAGCCGGGTGAATACGTCCGTCAGTAACTAATTTATGTAAAGCCAAACGTGCAATTTCTCTTCGAACAGGATCAAAACAAGAAAGAATAATAGCTTCAGGCGTGTCGTCAACAATGATTTCTACTCCGGTTGCAGCTTCGATAGCTCTAATGTTTCGGCCTTCACGACCAATAATTCTTCCTTTTACATCGTCAGATTCTATGTTGAATACAGACACACAGTTTTCTACTGCTTCCTCTGTTCCAACTCTTTGAATGGTATTGATGATGATTTTTTTGGCTTCTTGTTGTGCCGTTAATTTCGCTTCTTCAATTGTATCCTGAATGTGAGACATAGCTTCAGTTTTTGCTTCAGCTTTCAAGCCTTCAATCAATTGATTTTTGGCATCTTCAGTAGATAAACCAGAAATAACCTCTAGTTGTTGTAGTTGACTTTTGTGTAATTTGTCAACTTCTGCTTGTTTTTTGTCTAAAACTTCTATTTTAGAATTGTATTCTAAAGTTTTAGTCTCATAATCATCGTTTACCTTTTTGGCTTTTGATAATTCGTTTGAAATTTGGGATTCTTTGTCTCTAATCCTTTTTTCGACTTCAGCCATCTTTTGGTCACGAGAAAGAATTACTTGTTCGTGATCTGACTTTAATTCGATAAATTTTTCTTTTGCTTGAAGAATTTTATCTTTTTTGATGTTTTCGGCTTCAAGATTTGCATCTTTTAATATCGAAGTAGCCTCTTTTTTTGCTCTTTTAATCAAATTAGAGTTGTTGCTTTTCTCTATTGTTTTGGCGATGCCAAAACCTCCTGCGATACCAGCTATTGCTGAAATAATTATTGTTAAAATGTCCATGTTTATCTAAATTTAGTATATAAAAAAGCCTACATTAGGTTGCTTGAATAAACTCGGAAATACAAGTTTTGAGCTAACTCGTTGTTCAAGCTTCCAAACTTAATTGGCTTGCTATAGTAACGATGATTTGCTCATTCTAATTTGTTAGTGTTGAGTTTACCAAATATGAACTAATGTAGGCAGTGTCTTAGTTTCTGTAAAGAACGTATTTAATCGCTGAGATATTGATCTAAAAGCGAATTGATTTTTTTAATTCTTTCGATAGTTGCTACACCATCGATGGCATTATCAATTTGTTTTTGTTCTGTCTGCGAGGCAAATTGCAAAGCACACATTGCTAATACATCTTGCTTATCACGAACGGCATAATTTTCTTCAAATTGCTTTATCATAATATCAATTTTTTTTGAAGCACTTCTTAGCCCTTCTTCCTGAGAGAGTTCCACGGTTAATGGATAAACTCTGTCCGCAATCGATATCTTAATTTTAAGCTTTTCGTCCATATCTTTTACTAATCTGATAGCTGAGCTATGCAGTAATCAATTTCACGAATTAATGAATTTATTTTAAGCTTTGTTTCTCTTTTATTATCCTCACTGCCAAGTAGTGCGTTAGCTACTTTAAGTGTTTCATACTGTGCTTTTAAGGCTTCAATCTCTTGAGATTGAGTTTGTATGATAGTTGCAGATTTTGTTAATTCAATTTTCAAATCTTGAGATTTTTTCTCCAAACTATTTATTTTCATAAATAGCTTTTCAATCTTATTTTCAAGAGTATCAATTATTTCTGCAATTACACTCATATTATATCCTACGTATTACTTAATCTTACAAAGTTAGTATTCCTTTTTCTTTTTACAATATTTTAGAGGCTTTTTTATCTTAAAAAAATCAATCATCTGTTTAACAGCTTATTATGGTTTTAGTTCTTTTTATAAATTTTGTAAACTACTTTTTTTTATCTTAGCAAAAATGTATTCCATGAAATCATACCTGTATATTCTGTTATTTTATAGTTCCATTTTTGCCCAAGTCAATTATCCGAAAGATTATTTTAGTCCACCGCTTAGTATTCCAATGCAGTTATCGGGGAATTTTGGAGAGTTGAGACCCAATCATTTTCACGCAGGTTTTGATTTGAAAACAATGCAAAAGGAAGGATTGGAGGTTCATTCGGTTGCAGATGGTTATGTTTCAAGAATAAAAATTTCTACTTTCGGGAATGGAAAAACTATTTATATTACGCATTCTAATGGCTATACTTCAGTTTATGGGCATTTACAAAGAGCTACTGATTCTATCGAAGCTTTCATCAAAAAAACGCATTATGTTGAGCAATCTTTTGAAATAGAAATGTATCTGAAACCTGGCGAATTAGAGGTTAAGAAAGGACAGATTATTGCTCTTTCAGGAAATACCGGTGCTTCAGAAGGGCCTCATTTGCATTTTGAATTTCGGGATAATATCACTGAATATATCATAAATCCGATGCTTTTTGGATTTGATAAATATTTGAAGGACACTAAAAAACCTCTTATTTCAAGTATTTATGTTTATCCATTAGATAACCAGACTATTGTGAATCAATCAAAACGCCCTTTATTACTCAACTTGGTATTGCAAAAAAACGGAACCTATTTAGCGGATCAAGTGATTGCAAATGGTAAAATTGGTTTTGGGATTAGCACATTCGACTATGATGATGTTTCGTTCAATAAAAATGGCGTCTATAAAGTTCAGAGTTTTTATAACGGAACACCAAATTTTGGATATCAATTTGACACTTATTCCTTTGATGAAATGCGTTATATTAATGCCTTAATTGACTATTCAAGGTATAAAAAAACGCAGCAAAGAATTCAAAAATTATTTATGCGAAATCCCTATAAACTCAGTATAATCAATACGGATGAAACTAACGGAGTTCTTACAGTAGTTCCTAATTTGGCTTCGGTTTATCGTATTGAAGTTTCTGATTTTTATGGCAATCTGACTTCAGTTTCCATCCCTATAAAATATGAAGTACAACCTACAATTATTGTTCCGGAACCTATTTTATCAAAATATTTTGTAAAAGCAAATAATGACAGTAATTTCACCAAAGACAATGTTTCAGTTTCCTTTCCTGCAGGTACTTTTTATGAAGATTTCTATTTGAATTTCGATGTGAATAACGGCACTTTGTTTCTTCACGATGATACAGTTCCCGTTCATACAAATTTTACTATTGAGATAGAAGACAATAAATTTTCTGAAGCTCAAAGAGAAAAATTGTTCATAGCCTCAATTGACGACAATAAAATAAAATATAATTATACATTTCGAAAAGAAAATATTTTCACTGCCAAAGTAAAAACTTTAGGAAAGTTTGCCTTGATTTTGGATACAATTCCACCAAAAATTTCCATAGCAAAATCAATCGAAGGAAAGTGGTTAAGTGATAAAAAGTTTATACAATTCAATATAAGCGATGGATTATCAGGTATAAAATCTTATAATGGATATTTGAACGGCAAATGGATATTATTCGAATACGACAATAAAACCAAGAAAATCACTCACAATTTTAGTGATGGTATTGTTGACGAAGGCGCAAATGAATTAAAAATTATAGTGGTCGATAATTTAGGAAATTCTACTATCTTTGAAACTCGGTTTTTTAGAAGTCAAAAATAATAAAAATTAAATTCCTTGAGTGTATATAAAATAATACTTGTTTTCTTCTTTTTTTGTTTTGGATCTGCAACTTTTGCCCAATCAGCCCACATAAAAGGAATTATTCTTGATAAAAAGAATCAACCTGTTGATAACGTGAACGTATCAAGTTCTGGTAAAGGAACAAAATCAAACGAAAATGGGTTTTATAGTTTAGATGTTCCCACTAATCAAAAAGTAATAGTAGTTTTTTCGCACGTTTCTCTGAAAAAAGTTACGGTTGCAGTTACTTTAAGACCAGATGAAGACTATGAGTTCGACTTGGTAATGAATGATCAAGATGAGCAAATGGGCGAAGTTGTAATTACTGTAAATAATAAAAAAAGAGTTCAGGGAATTACAATTATCGAACCAGAATTGATTCGGAAAATTCCTGGTGCCAATGCCGGTGTCGAAAATATTCTGAAATCTTTGCCAGGCGTAAATTCCAATAATGAATTAAGTACACAATATGCCGTTCGTGGCGGAAACTATGACGAAAATTTGGTTTATGTAAACGAAATCGAAGTCTATCGTCCTTTCTTGATTCGTTCTGGCCAGCAAGAAGGTTTGAGTTTTACCAATACCGATTTGGTGCAAAATGTGGATTTTTCTGCAGGTGGTTTTCAGGCTAAATTTGGAGATAAATTATCTTCTGTTTTGGATATTACTTATCGAAAACCAACAAAATTTGGAGCAGTTGCCGAAATGAGTCTTCTTGGTGCAAGCCTTGCTGTTGATGCAGTTTCGAAGAATGGTAAATGGTCTGCAGTTAACGGAATTCGCTATAGAAACAATTCACTTTTGGTAAATAGTCAAGAAACACAAACTAATTATACACCAACATTTGTCGATTTTCAAACCAATGTAAACTTCAAATCTTCAGATAAATGGGAGTGGAGTTTTCTAGGCAATATTTCGCAAAATGATTATCAATACCAGCCTTTGACACGCCAAACAAATTTTGGGACAATCGATGATCCAATGGCGTTGTTGATTTACTACGAAGGTCAGGAGAAAGACAAATATACCACTGTTTTTGGAGCGGTAAAATCTACTTTTAATGCTTCGAAAAACTCAACTTATAAGTTAATTGCTTCAGCTTATCATACACAAGAACAAGAATATTTTGATATTTTGGCGCAATATCGTTTGGGCGAAGTCGATTCTAATTTTGGGTCTGAAAATTTTGGAAATGTAGCATTTACGAGAGGAATTGGTTCGCAACTTAATCACGCTCGAAATGATTTGGATGCCCTAATCGTTAACACAGAACTAAAAGGGATTCATAATTTCAAAAAAAACCAATTAGAATGGGGAGCAAAATTTACCCGTGAATCCATTCGAGACAGAGTTATAGAATGGGAAGTGATTGATTCGGCAGGGTTTTCTTTAAATCCTCCCATTGTTATTTTGCCAAAAAATGATCAACCATATTCTCCTTACACTGGACCATTAGTTCCTTATAACAATGTCAGAGCTACTAATTTTGTTGACATCAACCGATTTTCAGGTTATGTGCAATGGAGTCGAAAAGGATATATAGGCAACAACGAAATTTGGGTGAATGCAGGAGTTCGTTCTCAAAATTGGACGGTTTCTGGCGATAATATTACGAGTACAACCCAAATCACTTTTAGTCCAAGAGCGCAATTTTCGTTGAAACCCAATTGGAACAAGGATATGTTTTTTAGACTTTCAGGAGGATTGTACCATCAACCGCCGTCGTATCGAGAGTTGAGAGATGCCGATGGAGTAGTGCAACCCGATGTCAAGGCGCAACAAGCGATTCATATCGTTTTG
Organism: Flavobacterium sp.; assembly: GCF_043780635.1. Lineage (GTDB taxonomy): Bacteria > Bacteroidota > Bacteroidia > Flavobacteriales > Flavobacteriaceae > Flavobacterium. The sequence continues at coordinate 74,472 of NZ_JAYWCK010000069.1, read as the reverse complement.
AGTAATGATTATAGTTTCAAAATGTGGAATCGCCCTTTCAAAATGGTTTCCGAATTGTATTATAAATCCTTAACTGACGTAAATCCATATACTTTGGACAATGTCCGAATTCGGTATGCAGCCGCCAATAATGCCAAAGCGTATGCCGAAGGTTTTGATTTTAGATTGAACGGAGAATTTGTTCCCGGAACCGAATCTTGGTTTAGTTTTGGGTATTTGAAAACTGAAGAAAACATCGATAACAAAGGATATATTTCCAGACCAACCGACCAAAGGTTGAAATTTGCACTTTTGTTTCAGGATTATATGCCCAGAATTCCCAGCATTAAATTATATCTGAATTTGGTTTACAACACAGGATTACCAGGAGGTTCGCCATCGTATGCCGATCCTTATTTATATCAAAACCGATTGAGAGATTACCGTCGTGCCGATGTTGGTTTTTCTAAAGTTTTGATAGATGCCCAAAATCCTTCCTCTAAAAGATGGTTGCAAAGTTTCAAGGAATTGGCAATTGGATTAGAAATTTTCAACCTTTTCGACAATCAAAATGCGATTACCAATACTTGGGTTCGCGATGTGTATTCCAAAAATCAATACGCGATTCCTAATTATATGACCACACGAGTTTTTAATGTGAAGGTGAATATGAGGTTTTGATCTTATATCAAAATATCACTTTCCAAATCTGATTTTTCAATAGTGAAATCAAACCCTAATTTTGAAACTAATTCAATAACGAGGTTTTTATACCAGTTTTCTGATTTTGGGTGAATGTAGATTTTTTCTATTAGCTGGTTGATGTCCACGTCAATTTTTAGACCATCATTTAATTTTATGTTGCTTTGGGTAACATCAGAAATGATTCGAACTTCTCTTTCGTATTGAAAACTTTTTCGCTTGAATAAAAATGGAAAAAATACATCTTCAAACGGAATATACTCCTTTTTGTAATCAATGTAGTTTACTTCGCCAATGTATTGCTCGTATTTTTTTTCGGGAATAACAGCTTTTTGTAATCTTCCAATAGTAGATTGTATAGCCAAGCCTTCACTATTTTGCGTGAAAATTTGCCACATAGCAAACGATTCATATTCATTGATATGCCAGCTGCTAACAATCACTTTCTCGCGATGCGATTTGTAATAATCTAGAAATTCTGGATTGTTGACCGAAAGTCTTTTGATTTCTTCAAAAGTAGGTTCGCTAAAAGTGCCTTCGTATTGGTCTTCAAATTTATCCGAACGCGACATAAATAGTTTTTGCGATAACAACAATTCAAGAAACTTTGACAAGTCAAGGTACTTCCAAACAATGGTGTCTGGATCTTCCGGAAGCTTGATATTTTTGTTATTGACGTACATTTTAGTGGAAAAGTTTAAAGATTTAGTAATACCAATTATATTTATATCTAATTAAAATGTTTGCTGACTATACTTTATTCTTGCTATTTGTCACGCTGGAAGCGTCTAGATTAAGTGCTCGTGCATTGAGTGAGACTCTTCCAGCGTGACAATTGGAATAGTTAGTTGGTCTTTGGCGCAGTTACAATTGGATTGTTACATATGCATAAACGGTATAATTGAAATATTGAAAAAATCTGTCAAAATTCGCATTTTTGCTTTAGCAAATCCGTTTTATCTGTGTGCTAGAAAACTATAATATTATTCAAATGACTGCATTGTCACTAATTTATTATACGTTCCGTTTAGGGCAATGAGTTCATCGTGAGTTCCTTGCTCCACAATTACTCCTTTTTGCATGACCACAATTTTGTCTGCTTTTTGAATGGTAGAAAGACGGTGAGCAATCACAATCGAAGTTCTGTTTTGCATCATATTTTCTAACGCCACTTGTACAAATTTTTCGCTTTCAGTATCCAAAGCCGAAGTGGCTTCGTCTAATATCATTATCGGTGGATTTTTCAAAACTGCACGGGCAATAGATAATCTTTGTTTTTGACCACCCGAAAGTTTGTTTCCGCTGTCGCCAATGTTGGTATAGATTCCAAGTGGTAAATCTTTGACAAATTCATAGGCATTGGCAATTTTCAATGCTTCAATAATCTCATCATCGGATGCATCTAGTTTCCCGATTGAAATATTGGCTTTTATGGTGTCATTAAACAAAATACTATCTTGTGTCACCAATCCCATCAAGCCACGAAGTGAATGTAAACTGAGGTCTTTTATGTCAAGACCATCAATTGAAATCGTCCCGTCATTTACATCATAAAAGCGAGTCATTAAGTTGGCAATTGTACTTTTTCCGCTTCCGGATTGACCAACGAGTGCGACGGTTTGTCCTTTTATTACTTCAAGTGAGAAATCCTTTAAAACTGCTTCTTCTTCGTATTTGAAATTGATTTTTTTTAAGTATATTTTGTCTTCAAAAGTTGTTTTGCTGATAGCATTTTCCTTAGAAGTAATTTCGTTTTCTACTTCAAGAACTTCAAAAACCCGTTCTGCTGCGGCTAATCCATTTTTTACTGCATACGATGCTTTTGAAATAGCTTTTGCAGGAGTAAGGATGTTAAAAGCCAAAGTAAGATAAACAATAAAAGCAGCTCCTTCAAGGGTTTTGTCTATTAACACTAAATTTCCACCATACCAAAGCAAGGCGGCAATCGTTGTTATTCCTAAGAATTCACTCAATGGTGTTGCTAAATTGTTTTTGTCTCCAATGCTATTTGATAAATTTAATAATCGAGTTACCGAATCGTTAAATCTACTTTTGAAATTAGCTTCCGCATTATAGCTTTTTATAACTTTCAAACCACCCAAACTTTCATCCACAATAGAAATAAGAAAACCACTTTCTTTTTGAGCTTGCAGGGATTGTGCTCTCAGATTTTTGGCAATTTTTGAAATTATTAAGCCCGAAAGAGGAATGAAAACTAAAACAAACAAGGTTAGTTTTACGCTTATAAAAAACATTGTAATTATTGCAAAAACAATGGTTAAAGGTTCTTTGACTACAAGCTCTAAAACCGAAAAGAATGAATTTTGAACTTCATTTACATCACCAAGCATTCGAGCCATAATGTCGCCTTTTCTTTTTTCAGAATAATAGGAAATCGGCAACTCAATTATTTTATCATACATTGATTTTCTTAAATCTCGTAATACGCCATTTTTTAAGTGCATAATGTGGTGAGAAGCCAGATAATTGAATAAGTTTTTGAATAAAAAAGTGATTATAACCAAAGAAACCACTAATAAAAGGGCGAGTTGTGGGCCATTTTCTTTAGTTAATTCAGAGATTTTAAAATATAATAAATCAGTTCCATAATCTTTTATATTCCCAATACCCGTATATATTGGCGCTTTGTTAATAGTTTTGGTTTTGCCAAAAAGCACTTGCAGGACAGGAAGTAGCGTCAACATTGAAATGGTGCTAAATAAAGCATACAAAATATTGTATATCACATTCCGAATGATGTGTGATTTATACGGTTTTGTATAGGGAAATAGTTTTATTAAATTCTTGTCCATTAGTTTAATTGCATTGAAACAATGATATTTTTGATTTTATTATTTAAAATAGTTTCCACTTTCGTGAAATTTTCTAAGGCGTCAAGTTCTGTGTTTACGCTGATATAAAATTTAATTTTAGGCTCTGTTCCGCTTGGTCTGGCACAAATTTTAGAACCATCTTCAGTATAATAAATCAACACGTCAGCTTTGGGAATATTCATTGTTTCTTCCTCGCCGGTAAGTAAGTTTTTGGCAACAGATGATTTGTAATCTTCTAACATAATTACTCTTTGTCCGTTAATTTCTTTCACTGGATTATTACGCATGGTAACCATCATCTGATTAATTTCTGCCAAACCTTCCATTCCTTTTTTAGTAATTGAAATCAAATGTTCTTTATAAAATCCGTGTTCTACATATAATTGTAATAATTCTTTGTAAACAGTGCTTCCGTTGGCTTTGGCTTGAGCTGCAATTTCGCAAACTAATAATGTAGCAGCAACTGCGTCTTTGTCTCGAACTGCATCGCCTACCATAAATCCAAAACTTTCTTCGCCACCGCCAATGAATTCCAATTCAGGAAAATCCTTGATCATTTTGGCAATCCATTTGAAACCAGTCAATCCCACTTTGCATTCCACACCATAAGCTGTTGCCAATTCCATAATCATTGGAGTAGAAACAATGGTGGAACCTACAAACTGTTTTCCGTTGATTTTCCCAGCTTTTTTCCACTCTTTCAATAAAAAAGCAGTCATCAAAATCATCGTTTGGTTTCCATTCAACAAGGTCATTGCACCTTCATTATTTCGAACAGCAACACCTAAACGATCACAATCAGGATCAGTTCCAATAACAATATCCCCATTGAGTTTGTCTGCTAATGCCAAAGCCATAGTCAATGCTTCCGGCTCTTCTGGATTTGGCGATTTCACTGTCGGAAAATTACCGTCTGGTACTGACTGTTCCGGAACAAGGTGCACATTAGAATATCCCGCTTTCGATAATGTATCAGGAACTAATTTTATGGAAGTTCCGTGTAATGAAGTAAAAACGACATTTAGATTTTTTTTGGCTTCAGCCGAAGTGCCAAAACTGGCATTTTCAATAGTAGATTTTATGAAGGCTTGATCAACTTCAGTATCTATATAATGTATCAAATCTTCGTTTGCATTAAACTTAATTTGATTGTAATTTAATTTTTCAATCGTATTGATTATGCCTTCATCTTGTGGAGGGACAATTTGTCCGCCATCTTCCCAATATACTTTGTAGCCATTGTATTCTGGAGGATTGTGTGAAGCTGTAAGAACGATTCCGCATTGGCAGCCCAAATATTTTAGTGCAAATGACAACTCAGGTGTTGGACGTAAATCAGAAAATAGATAAACTGCAATTCCATTTGCTGAGAAAACATCGGCAACAGTTTTTGCTAATGTATTACTGTTTTTACGACAGTCGTAAGCAATTACAGCTTTCAAAGATTGGTTTGGAAATGATTTGTGCATATAATCCGAAAGACCTTGAGTGCTTTTGCCAAGTGTATATTTATTGATGCGATTATTTCCTGCACCCATAATTCCTCGCATTCCACCAGTTCCGAATTCTAGATTTTTATAAAAACTTTCTTCTAAATCTTTTGGAGAAGAAGTCATTATTTCTATTATTTCTTTTTGAGTTTCATTGTCAAATGTTGGTGTAAGCCATTCATTTACGGCGTCTAAAATGTTTTGTTTGATTTCCATTTTATATATTTTTAAAAATTAAATTTTATTTTTTGTACCCTATTTTGTTTCTTTCTTCATTGTTTTTGGAAACGGCATCTTTATCAACCAGATAATTAAGAGCTTTGTAAATATCGGGAAATTGTTTTTCTATCGTTGCAATTCTATCTTTCAATTCACTATAAGTCAACGAAAATTGTCTAAAAGTTACAAAAGCTCGAATGATAGAAATGTTTACTTCGATGGCTTTTTCACTATTCAACACACTCGAAAGCATTGCGATTCCTTGTTCGGTGAATGCAAAAGGCATATATCTTATACCTCCTCTGTTTGAGGTCACAATTTGTGACCTCAAACTATTGAATTCAATTTCAGTAAGTTCAAACATAAAGTCTTCAGGAAATCTAACGATATTTCTTCTGACAGATTGCTTAAAGACTTTTGTCTCAACATTATAAAGTAGAGCCAAATCAAAGTCTAGCATTACTTTACAGCCTCGAATTTCAAATATTTTATTTTGAATAACTTCTAATTCCATAATTTTACACTATTTGAGGACACAAATTTTCTCCTCAAGATGGTTTTTATTTTCTCTAAGATCACAAATTGAGTCCTTAAATAGTAGATGGTATCACAATTTGTGACACCATTAATTTATTTCCTTCGAAACCTTGTATCTTTCCTCGTTGTTTTTTGTTCGCAAAATAATTTCACCAAGAAATCCTGCCAAAAACAATTGCGTTCCTAAAACCATCGTGGTTAGCGCAATATAAAACCAAGGATTACTTGTGACTAAATGATAAGGTAAATCATTATAGAGATTGTATAATTTCATTACACCAATATAACCAGCCAATAAAAATCCAATAATAAACATTACTGAACCCATCGCACCAAATAAGTGCATTGGTCTTTTTCCGAATTTGGATAGAAACCAAATGGTAATTAAATCCAGGAAGCCATTGATGAAGCGATTCATCCCAAATTTAGTTTCACCATATTTTCTGGCTTGATGTTGCACTACTTTTTCTCCAATTTTTCCAAAACCGGCGTTCTTTGCCAAAACCGGAATGTAACGATGCATTTCTCCTGAAACCTCAATGTTTTTTACTACTATATTTTTGTAGGCTTTCAATCCACAATTAAAATCATTCAATTCTACACCCGAAGTTTTTCTGGCAGCCCAATTGAAAAGTTTTGAAGGTAGATTTTTTGAAACTACAGAATCATATCTTTTCTTTTTCCAACCGGAAACTAAATCGAAATCTTGAGTGGTGATCATATGAAACAATCCTGGAATTTCCTCTGGACTATCTTGCAAGTCAGCATCCATAGTGATAATGACATCACCTTGAGCTTTTGCAAAACCAGCATGTAAGGCTTGTGATTTTCCAAAGTTTTTCATAAAACGAATTCCTTTCACATTTGGATTTTCGGCAGCTAATTCTTCGATTATTAACCAAGAATTATCAGAACTTCCATCATCTATAAAAATAATTTCATAGGAATAATTGTTCGATTTCATAACCGAAATAATCCAAGTATAAAGTTCTTTGAGCGATTCGTCTTCGTTGAGAAGGGGAATGAGTATAGATAAATTCATTTAATTATGAGCTTTGTGGGTTTTCGTTTTTTACAATTGCACCAATAATTAGTGAATATATTAACCCAAAGAAAGAATACATTGCAAGTGTGGCAGGAAAAACAATAAAAGGATTCATAAATTTTCTTTGCATAGAAAGAACCTTATCTAATTGTTCATTTGTCATATCTGGTTTTTTTGCAAGCATAGCTTCTTTTATAATGGATAGAGTTTCATTTATAAATTCGGGAAATATAAGATTGAAAAATGCATTAAATATGGCGTAAATAAGTGCAGCCACAAAAACTATTGAAATACCAATTTTCAAACATTCACCAAGAGATATAAATCCATTATTTAGATTCTTCTTGTAATTTGTACAGCCTAAATATATAAATAAAATTGGTAACACTAAATAATTGGCAATACTAATAATTAGTCCAACACTTGTATTCGCCAATGATTTCATTCCAATGACATACATAATCACAAATTCTAAAACCATTAAAACGCCAAACAAAACACCAAATGATATTCCTGATTTTGCAGGTGATGTATTTTTTTCCATACTTAGATTATTTATTAATCCACAAATATAACAATTCCCAATTTATTCAAGGGCAAAATTCGTTTTTTACGATTATAAAAAAAAGTAATTTAAAGATTTGATTATTGAAAAATTAGTGTAAATTTGCAAACTCAGAATAATTAAAAGTTTTAAACAAAAAGAGTAGTTGCATTTACACCTTTTTCAAAATAGAGAGAAAGCTTCAAAATTAAAACGCTCAAAAAAATAAATAAAATAAAGATGAAAAAAGGAATTCACCCAGAAAATTACAGATTAGTTGCTTTTAAAGACATGTCAAACGAAGACGTTTTTATAACTAAATCTACTGCAGATACAAGAGAAACATTAACAGTTGATGGTGTTGAATATCCAGTTGTAAAATTGGAGATTTCCAGAACTTCTCACCCTTTTTACACAGGTAAATCTAAACTTATTGATACTGCAGGACGTATTGATAAATTCAAAACTAAATACGCTAAACACGGTAAATAATAATTATCGGTTTTCAAATTATATAAAACTCTCCAATTTTGGGGAGTTTTTTTATTTTCATTACTATTCAAAACTTTGTAACTTTGAGCCTTCATAACTCTGAACCTTCATCAAATGAATTATATACTTTTCGACGGACCTGCAAGAACCGCTTTATTACCCTTTACTTTTACACGTCCTGTTGCCGATATACTTGTTGGGATAATGACAATTCGTCAAAAATGGGAAATGCGTTTGGGTTCTACCACATCAACTTTAACTGAGGAATATTTATCCGAAAAATTTCCGATGGTAGAAATGGAAGAAAACGTAATGATAAATGCTTCTTTTCTTCCCAATACAATTTTGGCCGAAATGGTAACTAATCTTGAGTCAAATCAAGCCATTTTCAAAGGTGATGAAGTTATTGCTTTTTATACAAGTGAAAATCAAGAAGAAGTAGATTTTAATACTTATGAAATCTTCGAATTTGAAGGCGACAGCATCAGAATTGAACATACTTGGGATATTTTTTCTCATAACGATGCTGCGATTCGGGAGGATTTTGAAATTTTAACCGAAGATCGAAAATCACAACCAATTCCTAAAAGCGTCAATACGATTGCCAAAGAAAATATATTTATTGAAGAAGGAGCAAAGCTTGAATTTATTACCTTAAATGCTTCTTCGGGTCCAATTTATATTGGAAAAGATACCGAGATAATGGAAGGTTCCGTTATTCGTGGCCCTTTTGCTTTGTGTGAAGGAGCTGCGGTGAAAATGGGGGCTAAAATATATGGAGCATCGACCGTTGGACCACATTCCAGAATTGGTGGAGAAGTCAATAATTCCGTATTATTCGGTTATTCCAATAAAGGCCACGATGGATTTTTAGGAAATTCTGTTCTGGGTGAATGGTGTAATGTTGGTGCCGATAGTAATAATTCAAATCTGAAAAATAACTACGAAGAGGTTAAACTTTGGAGTTATGAAACTGAGGGTTTTGAAAAAACAGGTCTTCAATTTTGTGGATTAATGATGGGAGATCACAGTAAATGTGGGATTAATACAATGTTCAATACCGGAACTGTGGTAGGAGTGAGTACCAATATTTTTGGTTCTGGATTTCCACGAAACTTTGTGCCTAGTTTTTCTTGGGGAGGCGCTTCAGGTTTCACCACTTATATTACCAAAAAAGCTTTTGAAACTGCTCGTTTGGTAATGAGTCGCAGAAATATTGACTTCGATGAAAAGGAAGCCGCAATTTTAGAACACGTTTTTGAGGAAACTAAAAAGTGGCGAAAGGAATAAAGCTCTTTACACTTTATTTACCGCAGATTCACAGATTATACTTTTAATCTGTGAATCTGCGATTTTATTTTATAGATTTCTAATGTATCATTTTTAGAAATATTGTTCGTAAATTTGCAATCTCAATTTTTTGACAACGATTTCATTAATTGAGTTATTTTATGGAAAATAGAAAAAAAGTAGCGTTCTACACACTAGGTTGTAAATTGAATTTTTCGGAAACCTCTACAATTGCCCGAAATTTTCAAGACGAAGGTTTTGACCGCGTCGATTTTGAAGAAGTGGCTGATATGTATGTCATTAATACGTGTTCAGTAACGGAAAATGCCGATAAACAATTCAAGCAAGTCGTGCGAAAAGCAATGAAACTTAATGATAAAGCTTTTGTAGCTGCTATTGGTTGTTATGCCCAATTGAAACCCGAAGAATTGGCCAATGTTGATGGCGTAGATTTGGTTCTTGGTGCTACCGAAAAATTTAAAATCACTGATTACATAAACGATTTGTCCAAAAATGATTTTGGCGAAGTGCATTCCTGCGAAATCGAAGAAGCTGATTTTTATGTGGGAAGTTATTCCATCGGTGACAGAACGCGTGCTTTCTTGAAAGTGCAAGATGGTTGCGATTACAAATGTACGTATTGCACGATTCCATTGGCGAGAGGAATTTCTCGAAGTGATGAATTGGAAAACGTGTTGAAAAACGCCAAAGAAATTTCAGAACAAGGAATTAAAGAAATAGTCTTGACTGGCGTGAACATTGGTGATTACGGAAAAGGAGAATTTGGTAATAAAAAACACGAACATACTTTCTTGGAATTAGTTCAGGAATTGGATAAAGTGGAAGGTATTGAAAGATTAAGAATTTCATCTATCGAACCCAATTTATTAAAAAACGAAACCATTGAATTTGTATCCAAAAGTCGAACTTTTGTACCGCATTTTCACATTCCTTTGCAATCCGGAAGCAATGAAATCCTGAAGCTGATGAAACGCCGTTACCTTCGAGAAATATATACAGAGCGAGTGAATAAAATCAGGGAAGTAATGCTTGATGCTTGTATTGGCGTCGATGTGATTGTCGGTTTTCCGGGTGAAACCGATGAACATTTCTTGGAAACCTATCATTTTTTGAATGATTTAGATATTTCGTATTTGCATGTTTTTACTTATTCAGAGCGTGATAATACTGAAGCTGCCGAAATGGAAGGTGTTGTTCCTGCTAATGTTCGTGCGAAAAGAAGTAAAATGTTACGTAGTTTATCCGTAAAAAAACGCCGTGCTTTCTATGAAAGCCAAATAGGAACGAACAGAAGCGTGCTTTTTGAAAGCGAAAATAAAGAAGGATACATTCATGGTTTTACCGAGAATTATGTACGAGTAAAAACTCCTTGGAATCCTGAATTAGTGAATACTTTACAAGAAATTAATTTGACTAAAATTGATGAGGATGGGAGTGTCCGAATGGAATTCTTGAATATTGAAGTTTAAAAACATCTCTAAACATACTCAAGCCTCCAGTCTTTCAAAGGCTGGAAGCTTTTTTTATAAAGTCAATTTGTAAATATTCGTTTCTAAAACTTCAGTATCATTGTCTTCGCAAAGTAGGAATTCTATTTTGTCTTCTGTTTTATTATAAAAAGTCAATCCTTCGAATTTATTGGTGTCAGTTATTTTTTGCGAGAAATCGATTTTCATTGTATCAATATCTATTCGGCCAATGATACTCCCCAATATTTCGCCGTCTTCATAAGTGGAAATCGTGTCTTCGGCTGTTGCCAAAAAATAAATTTTGTTTTTCACTAGAATTGCATCGGTGAATGAAGTTTCGACGTGTTTGATTTTTGGCAATTGGATTGGAATGAACTCGATTTTACCATTTTCATTAAAATCCCCATCTAATATCGCAATTCCGTTTCTTGAATGGACTCCGTTTCCTCTTTGAAACAAAAGCAATTTTTCATTATAAAATAAGGCGCCTTCGATGTTTAAATCTTCATCAGAAATTCCCGTTGCAAGTTTTAGTTTTTGGTACCATTTTGACAAATCTTTCTCCTCTGTTGCTGCGGTTACATGATTGTATGTTATTCGTTTTTCTCTTTTGGAAGTCGAACCGGAACCAAAAATATGAAATGTATTTCCTTTTAAAGTTATGGATTCAAAATCGAATTTTTCCTTTTTGGGAATGTTTTCCTTGGCATTTTCTACTAATGGAATTCGAGTTAGTTTATTCTCTGGAATGTCAAATTGATAGAGAAATGGACCGTTGTCTGAAATGATAAACAAGGAGTTGTCTTTGTAAACTAATCCTGAAGCAGAACCAATACCTGTGATTTGAAATTGCGATTCGAGTGTAAAATTTTGCATAGACGTTTTTTGAAAAGGAATACCTAGCCCTGATAGAAGTGGAAATCTCCCGATTTTTAGAAGAATAGATTTTCAAATCTAATTTTTCTTAATCGGGAATTGCAACGAATAGCAGGAAACAGCTCCAAATAATTATTATATTTGAAGTTGTAAATATAAATATTTCATTATGAAGTCTATAAATCCTGATGATTTTAAAGTAATTGGCAAAATTGAATTGTCTAAAATCCCTACGAATTTGTTTAACGAGGCAAGTGAGGATGATAAAGAGGAGAAATTGGACAAGGTGCAAGTTAAGTTGAGTGAGTTGCAGGATGTGATGTATGCGCACAATAAATATGGCGTTTTGATTTGCTTGCAAGGAATGGATACGTCTGGAAAGGACAGTTTGATTCGGGAAGTTTTTAAGGAATTTAACCCACGTGGAGTTGTGGTTCATAGTTTTAAAACTCCAAATTCCACCGAATTAGAACACGATTATTTGTGGCGTCATTACCTTGCTTTACCAGAAAAGGGGAAGTTTGCGGTTTTTAATCGAACGCATTATGAAAATGTTTTGGTGACCAGAGTACATCCTGAATATATTTTGAATGAGAATTTGCCTGGAATTGAAAAAGTGGAGGATATCACACCGCAGTTTTGGGAAAATCGGATGGAACAAATCAATAATTTCGAGAAACACATTTCGCAAAACGGAATAATTGTGATGAAATTCTACTTTCATTTGAGCAAAGAAGAGCAAAGAAAGCGCTTGTTGAGAAGATTAGAGGAAGAAAAACATCATTGGAAATTTTCACCCGGTGATTTGAAAGAGCGGGAACATTGGGATGAATATATGAAATATTATGAGGAAGCGATTAATAAAACTTCATCTGAAATTGCACCTTGGTATATTATTCCTGCTGATGACAAGGAAATGGCACGATATATTTTGGCTAAAATTATTTGGGAGGAAATGCAAAAACATACTGATATAAAAGAACCGGAATTAGACGAAAAGATAAAAGCTAATTTTGCAGAATATAAAAAGCAGTTGGAAGAATAAACTTTAAACACATTTTATTGTTGAAAACTTGGTTTTATTGCATCATGAACTGAAAATGAAAAATTTTCACAAAAAAATGCGCTGAATTACAGCGCATTTTTTAAGAATTTTAGATTTTACAAATCAAAACCATAGGCTACACGTACGCCAACTTGGCCAACACCTTTGCCTTGAGATCCATTATTGTTTAATCTTGCAAAGTCATTATAATGCTCGTAACGCAAAGAAACGTCAATGTATTTTGAAGCATAACCAATACTAGGAGCTAAAAGCAATGAGGTTTTGTGATAACCATTAGTTACTGCAAAAGCAGCCCCACCTTCACCCATTACATAAAATTGGTCATTCCAAACGAAAGCTTTAAAACCAGCTTTTGCAGGAATAAATCCTAGATCTGATCCATCGGCTTTGCTTACAAATAGATTAGAAAATCCAGTAGTAAGCGTAACAGAATATCTTTTAGAAAGATCATACTGTAGTCTTGCATCAGCGCCTAGAGCTAATTTATAAGGATCGTGAATTGCATAACCTGCATTTAGTCCAATTCCTAAACGAAATCCTTGATCATAGTTTTTTGCGATTTGTGTGTCTTGTGCTTGTGAATTGCTTGCAAATAGTATCGAAATTGCAAATACCAATAAGACCTTAATTTTTTCTGTAGTTTTCATAATTTTATTTTTAGTGTTGTATTTATAGACAACATTGCAAATGTAGGTCGGTGTGTAAGAATGGTTATTATAGAATTATTGGGGTTTGTTATATAATTATGGGTTTATTATTGAAATAGTATTATAGAATCGATTCGTTCTAATTATATTTGCCAACCAAAATAAAAGAAATTGAATTTATCACAATATACTAAAGAGTTCTCCTATAATTTAAGATTGGCATATCCCGTAATTTTGGGAATGCTAGGGCATACCTTGATTGGTATTGTAGACAATTTTATGGTTGGAAACCTTGGTTCTACTGAGTTGGCAGCGGTTTCACTCGGAAATAGTTTTATATTTATTGGAATGTCATTGGGAATTGGATTTTCTACTGCTATCACTCCTTTGATTGCAGAAGCCGATGCCGAAAAAGATGATAAAAAAATCCGAACTACTTTTCATCACGGATTACTGTTATGCACTATTTTAGGAATTGCTGTATTTATTTTAATCGTTTTGTCAAAACCAATGATGAACTTGATGAATCAACCTGAAGCAGTTGTCAAACTGGCTACCCCTTATATTGATTGGGTTGCGTTTTCGTTGATTCCGGTTATTGTTTTCCAAGGATATAAACAATTCGCTGATGGTTTGTCACAAACCAAATATTCAATGTATGCAATTTATTTGGCTAATGTTGTTCACGTATTTTTCAATTATGTATTGATTTACGGTGTTTGGGGTTTTCCAAAATTGGGAATTCTGGGAGCAGCTTTAGGAACCGTGATTTCCAGAATTATGATGGTGGTTTTTATGCATTTTATTTTACGAAAAAATGCTGCTTTCAAACGTTATTTCAAGAATTTTAGCTTTAAGGAAATTCGAAAATCAATACTGAATAGAATTATCAATCTTGGTTTTCCTTCGGCAATGCAAATGTTGTTTGAGGTGACCTTGTTTACAGCTGCTATTTGGTTATCGGGTTCTCTTGGAAAAAACAGTCAGGCTGCGAATCAAATTGCGCTTATTATGGCATCGACAACCTTTATGTTTGCGATGGGATTTAGTGTTACTGCAATGATTAGAATGGGTTTTCATAAAGGGTCGAAAGATTTTAAAAGCTTAATAATTTCAGCACGTTCTATATTTTTATTGACTATAATTTTTGAGATGTTTTTTGGGCTTATTTTTGTGGTTTTCCATAATTACTTGCCACATTTATTTTTGAATATGTCTGATCCTTCTCAAGTTTTTGACAATGCAGAAATTATTAGTATTGCATCCAAATTGCTTTTGGTGGCTGCGGTTTTTCAAATTTCAGATGGAATTCAAGTAGTAGTTCTGGGCGCTTTGCGTGGTTTACAAGACGTAAAAATTCCAATGTATATCACTTTTGTGGCTTATTGGGTTGTGGGATTTCCAATATCCTATTATTTGGGAAAACATACAAATTTAGGAGCTACAGGAATCTGGATTGGGCTTTTAGCTGGATTATCAGCGGCAGCTTTATTTTTGTATATTCGCTTTGCGAGATTGACAAAAAGGCTGGCATTGGAAAACTCTAAAAATTAAAGTTTTTTCTTAAGAAAAAATGTAACTTCCTATTCGGTAATACGTATAATCATCGAACAAATTAATTTTCAAAAAAAATGATACTATTAATTATTATTGGGGTTGTCTTATTGATTTTAAGTTTTGGATTAAAAAGTAATTTAAGTAGTCCGTTTTCGAAATTTTCGAGTACGCTCAGAAACATTGGACTTTTAATAATTGCTTTAGGAGTTTTCTCGTCGATGTTCAAACAAATTGATGCGGGAAAAGTGGGTGTTAAATCACTTTACGGAAGCGTTCAGCCTGATGTTTTGGAAAGCGGTTTGCATTTGATAAACCCACTTCTCGATGTAACCGATTTTGATATTCAAACTCAAAATTATACGATGTCTGCAGTTCATAGCGAGGGGGCACAGGAAGGTGATGATGCTATTCGAGTTTTGTCAAATGATGGACTCGAAGTTGTGATAGATTTGACCGTTTTGTATCGAATTACTCCTGCAGATGCTCCAAAAATTTTTAAACAAATTGGATTAAATTATAATGATAAAATTGTGCGTCCTATTACGCGAACCCGGATTCGGGACAACGCCGTCTATTATGATGCCGTAGCCTTGTATTCTACAAAAAGAAATGAGTTTCAAGACAGAATATTCAAAAACATCGAGGCTGATTTTAAATCAAGAGGTTTGGTTTTAGAGCAATTATTGATTAGAAATATTAATCTTCCACCTTCAGTTAAAGCATCTATCGAAAGTAAAATAAATGCTGAACAAGATGCGCAAAAAATGACTTTTGTACTTCAAAAAGAAAAACAAGAAGCAGAAAGAAAAAGAGTGGAAGCTCAAGGTATTGCTGACTATCAAAGGATTATTTCTATGGGATTAACTGACAAACAATTGCAATACGAACAAATAAAGGCACAAAAAGAAATTGCTGTTTCTCCCAATACCAAAATTATTTTTATGGGAAAAGGAAGTGCACCAGTAATTCTTTCAGATAAATAAAAAAATGACCTTTAGGGAATAGAAAAAAGAAAAAAGACTGTGGTAAATGGATTTTTTTTGTCTTTATTCTATTCTCTATTTTCTAACATCTAAATTTTAAAAAATGGAATTACCAAAATTTTTACTTGGAGACAATACTGATTTTCCCGAAGATATTTTTATCATTCACCTTGATTATCCTCGTTTTATCATAAATCTTAAAGATGATGAAGTCGAGTTTATGGAAGAAGCCGAAGATCTTGACGAAGGTGAACTCAATGCTGAAATGGAAGGATTAATAGTTCTTGCCAATGAATTTTATGACAGAGAAATGGAGCGTTACGAGAAAGAGTAATTTATTTCTTTATATTTTTATAAAAATAATTGAGCGGCTGCAAAAGGTGAAATTTCATTATTTGCATCCGATTTTTTTATTGGTTTATTGAAAATAATTATATTCAAAAGAATTTAGTTGTAGTTTTATCAAATTAATTTTCAGAGTATTTCAATTTAGATTAAATTTTATAGTGAAATTTGGGTAGCAAAAAAGAACCATTATTTATATATAACTATAAACCATTAAATTCAAACCAACATGAAACTTTCAAAAACAATTTTCAAAATTCTTATCGTTTTCCTTTTAGTTGCGCAAAATAGTTTTGCAAATAAGCCAATTCCAGGAGTTGGTATTGTAGTTAAAAAGAATCCAGGAACTGGTGGCTCTATTATTAAAACAGGTAATAATGGAGGTTTTTCTACCCAATTGGAAGAAGGTGAATACGAACTTTCTTTCCCGCAAGACCAATTGCAATCTTCCATTAATAGAATAATAAAAATCAATTACCCTAAAAGTACTTATCAATATGATGGTTCTGGAGTTGAATTGGTTATAGATAATCCACAAATACGTGTAAATTCAAAACCTACAAGAGAGAATATTTACACCATTAACGAACAAAATAGTAGTTTTATAATTATTGTTCCTGTTGGCGGAGCAACACTTTCAGGAATATTGAGTTGGAATGATGACGTTATGAAGAATTCAATAAGTTGTCCAGAAGGATTTGTAATGAAAAATGGGGAATGTGTTCCATTGGTTGATTCAACAACCGAGAATAGAGGAATTGATAAAAAAGATATTAAAAAAAGTAGTTCAACAAACAACCCATATTTTAAAAATAATGGTAATCAAGGCGATATGGTGTCAATGAACAAAGGTTGGGATGGTACTGTAAAAGGGGGAAATATAGCCGAAAAAGGAATACAAGAAAATGGATTGAAAAAAAATGAAATTGAAAACCTTGCCTCTGATGCCGAAGTAAAATCGATTGCCGAAACAATGGTCAATCGAAAAAGTGTCAACAACATAAATGGAGGAATGCCGAATAGAATTTCGATGAATGTTACCGTTCCAAAACAGACTCAGGGAGCAACTTTTGGAGAAAAAGTAAATTCCGGAAAAATTAATGTTACTTTAGTTGAAGGTGGTTGTGTAATTTTATTTCCTTCTAATGAAGGATACAGAGTCAATACATCTGATAAAAGCATTAATGAATTGTCTAAAAATGAATGCCAAGCTTTTGGTGAAAAAATAAATGCAGGTTTACATAGTGCTGGTAGTGCATTAGCTCAAGGTGCTTCCTTATTGGGTGGTTCTTTGCCGGGTGGCGCCATAATCTCGGCAGCAGTTTCGAGTGTGGGTAATTTAGCTGGTGGAGCAGGAGGTGGAGCGGCTGCAGCTTCATATGCGAAAACTGGAAAAAAAGTTCATAAAATTCAAGATGATGAAAATGATGCGATATTGGAATTGCAAGATGGTGAATATGAATTAACATTTGTTATAGTCGAGAAGGCAACTTCTGGTATAAAAGATACTTTAAAAACCCAAGTTCGCATAGGATTTGCCGTAGAAAATAATGTTGTAAAAAAGAAAGAATATGTAGGTCACGTAACTTTAATGAAATAATTTATTTCTTAAAATATTTTTCCAATAATAATTGAGCGGCTGCAAAAGGGGATATTTCATCATTTTGCACCGCTTTTTTAGTTGATTCTAAAAGGTTTTGAATTTCTGTATGATTGTAAAAGTTGGTTTTCAATTGTTCGTTAATAGTTTCCAACATCCAATATTGATTTTGTGCTGCCCGTTTTTCAAAGAAATAATGATTCTCTTTTGTGAGTTTTATGAACTTCTCGATAGTTTTCCAAACTTCAGGAATTCCAACGTGGGTTATAGCGCTACAAGTTGAAGTTGTTGGTGTCCAACCCGATTTTTTGGCAGGAAATAAATGCAAAGCTCTGTTGAATTCTACTTTTGCTAAATTTGCTTTTTTAACATTATCTCCATCAGCTTTGTTGATGACAATGGCATCTGCCATTTCCATAATGCCGCGTTTGATTCCTTGTAATTCGTCGCCGGCACCAGAAATTTTTAGTAATAAAAAGAAATCTACCATACTGTGAACCGCAGTTTCGCTTTGGCCAACGCCAACCGTTTCTATGAGTATAGTGTTAAATCCGGCTGCTTCGCAAAGCGTTATTGCCTCACGTGTTTTTCGAGCCACTCCTCCAAGAGTTTCTCCCGAAGCCGAAGGTCTGATATAAGCATTCGTGTCTTTTACCAATTCTTCCATTCGGGTTTTATCTCCAAGAATACTTCCGTGTGAAATTGTGCTGCTAGGGTCAACTGCAAGAACGGCTACTTTTTTTCCTAACGAAGTCAAATGTTTTCCAAAGGCTTCTATAAACGTACTTTTCCCAACACCTGGAACTCCTGTGATTCCTACTCTAACCGATTTATTGGCGTAATGCAAACAAGCATTAATTACTTCATTGGCTTTCGCCAAATGGTTTGCATTGGTACTTTCAACTAAAGTAATCGCACGACTCAGCGCAGAAATTTCCCCTGATAAAATCCCATCAATCAATTCCTGAGAAGAAGGTTGTATTTTCCTGAATTTTTGAACTAGGTTAACGGCAGTCGAACTGACAATTTCCGGTAGAGAAATTCCAGGTTTCTCGATAAGTGCAGATCGTTTTGATTTTTTGCTTTCCAAAACTAAAATGGTTTTTGTAAAATTAGTGCTTAAATATGAATTAATTTATTTTTCTGAACAAGAATTAATATGATGATGTATGTTCTTAATTTATTCCAAAAATAGCACATTTATATTTATGCATTGCGGAAATACCAAATTAGTCAATACCTTTGGGGGCATATGAACAACTTCATTTTAATCTTCGTTTTTTTGGTTCTTGGAATTGTACTGCAAAAAGTAAAACGTTTCCCAACTAATAGCTTTAAATTACTAAATAATATTGTAGTTTATTTTTGTCTTCCTGCATTAGCGTTGTATTATATTCCAAAAATTAAATTTGATAATCAGTTATTTTTCCCAATTGGTATAGCTTGGATTGGCTTCGCTGTTTCTTATTTGTTTTTTAGCATTCTTGGGAATAAATTGGGTTGGTCTAGAAAACTTATAGGTTGCTTAATTATTACCGCAGGTTTTGGAAATACTTCGTTCTTGGGTTTTCCCATAATAGAAGCTTTATATGGTGAGGAAGCTTTAAAAACTACCATTTTAGTAGATCAGCCGGGAACTTTTGTCGTGCTTTCTACCTTGGGAATTCTGGTTGCAATTTTATATTCTTCTGGAAGTTCGAGCGGAACTCATATTGTAAAAAAGATTTTATTCTTTCCGCCATTTATTACTTTTGTTGTTGCCTGTTTGATGAATATTTTCAACTTCGATTTCCAAGATACAATCCAGTTTTTGTTGCAAAAAACAGGAAGTGCAATGACTCCATTAGCAATGCTTTCTGTTGGTTTGCAACTGCATTTTGACAGAAAAAGTCAGCACTGGAAATTTTTAGGATTGGGGCTTTTGTACAAGTTGGTATTGACCCCAGCGATGTTTTTTTTGTTGTATGTAGTAATCTTGGATCAACATTCACAAATTATTCAAGTATCTATTATGGAATCGGCTATGGCACCAATGATTACTGCTAGTATTCTTGCATCTTCCTATGGTTTGAAACCAAAATTAAGTAGTATGATGATTGGTTTTGGAATACCAATTTCTTTTGTCACATTAATCTTTTGGTATTTTGTGTTACGTTATATTTAAGATATACTTTTGCATCCAAATTACTATTTACAAAGAATTCTATTTTATTATTCAAATATGAACACTTTTACTGAAACAACGTCCAAAAAAGAACAAGACTCAATCGCACAAAAAACAGTTTATTCGGTATTGTTTTCGATAGCATTTGCCCATTTATTAAATGATTTGATGCAGGTGATTATTCCTTCTACTTATCCATTATTGAAGCAAAATTTCAGTCTTTCATTCACCCAAATTGGTTTAATAACTTTCGTTTTTCAGCTTACGGCTTCTTTATTGCAACCTTTTATTGGGTTTTATACTGATAAAAATCCAAAACCTTATTCATTAGTAATTGGAATGATTTTCACGATTTCAGGATTAGCATTTTTGTCTCAATCTTCTTCTTTCTGGATGTTGTTGGTGTCTGTTTCATTTGTCGGAATCGGTTCATCCATATTTCATCCCGAAGCTTCACGTGTGGCTTTCTTAGGCTCAGGTGGAAAGCGTGGATTAGCCCAATCTATTTTTCAATTGGGAGGAAATACGGGCAGTGCAATTGGTCCATTATTAGTGGCTTTGATTGTCGCTCCTCACGGACAATCCTATATAATTTGGTTTGTAATAGCTGGTGTTTTAGGAATGATTATTACTTCAAGAATTGCACTTTGGTATCAAAATCATTTGGATTTACGTGCTTCAAAGAAAATATTTTTAGAAGAAGGAACAATTCATTTTTCCAAAAGAAAAGTAAATGTCTCCATCGCGATTCTATTGCTGCTAATCTTTTCGAAGTTTTTCTATATGGCAAGTATGTCAAGTTATTTTACTTTTTATTTGATGCATAAATTTGGGCTTACTATACAACAATCTCAATTTCATCTATTTGTTTTCTTGGCTTCAGTGGCTGCGGGAACTTTGATTGGCGGACCTTTAGGAGATCGTTTTGGTAGAAAATATATTATTTGGATTTCGATTCTAGGAGCTGCACCTTTTACTTTAATGTTGCCGTACGCTAATTTATTTTGGACGGGAGCTTTATCCGTAATTATTGGAGTAATTCTAGCTTCGGCATTTTCGGCAATTTTAGTTTTTGCGCAGGAATTAATGCCTGGAAAAGTAGGAATGATTTCTGGGTTGTTTTTTGGCTTTGCCTTTGGAATGGGAGGATTGGGTTCTGCAGTTTTGGGTTATTTCGCAGATCAAACGAGTATTGAATATGTATATAAAATAAGTTCTTTTCTTCCGTTAATTGGTATCATAACTTACTTTTTACCGAATATGAAAAAGGAAAAAGCCAATAACTAATTTGCATTTTATTTATGATTTTACTTGTTAGAATTATGATTTTTTTATTTAATTTTAGGTAATATAAAAAACGATTATTATGGCAACACTGCGATTAGGAGACTTTGCTCCAGATTTTGAAGCGGAAACTACACAAGGAAAAATTCATTTCCACGAATGGTTAGGAGATTCTTGGGGAGTATTATTTTCGCATCCAGCAGATTTCACACCTGTTTGTACCACTGAATTAGGAACAGTGGCAAATTATTACCCTGAATTTGTAAAACGGAATACAAAAGTTATTGCATTGAGCGTTGATGGAGTAGAGTCGCATTTAGAGTGGATAAAAGACATTAATGAAACTCAAAACACTACAGTAAATTTCCCTATTATTGCAGACGAAGACAAGAAAGTTGCTACTTTATATGATATGATTCATCCTAATGCGAATGATAAATTAACAGTTCGATCTGTTTTTATAATTGGGTCTGACAAAAAAATAAAATTGACCTTAACTTATCCTGCCTCGACTGGTAGAAATTTTGATGAATTACTTCGTGTGATTGATAGTTTACAATTAACTGCAAATTATAGTGTGGCAACACCAGCAAACTGGGAAGACGGCGAAGATGTTGTTATTTCACCTTCAATCCCTGACAGTGATATTCCTGCAAAATTTCCAAAAGGATTTAAACGAATAAAATATTATTTAAGAATGACACCACAACCTAATAAATAGATTTTGTAGGTTTTAGCTAATAAAAAAAGTACAATGAGAAATTTTCTTTTTGTACTTTTTTTTATTTTCATAAAGGAAATTTTTGTTTTATTGAATCAAGTAAAGTTGTTTATTTTGGCATATTGTAACAGCATAATTGTTTTGGCATCTTTTATTTCTCCATTTTCAATCATTGCAAATGCTTCGTCAAAAGTATACTCTAGGACTTCAATATTTTCTTGTTCGGTATCAATTCCTCCACCTTCATTTACTTTCATTGTTGCATCATATTCACCAACAAATAGGTATAAAATTTCGGTAACAGCGCCAGGTGACATATAGGTTTCAAAAACTTTATGAACTGTTGAAAGTCGATAGCCTGTTTCTTCTTCTGTTTCTCGAATAATGCATTGCTCTGGATGATCTTTATCCAATAGACCCGCGCAAACTTCAATCATCATTCCTGATGCATTTCCGTTGAGATAAGTCGGCATCCGAAATTGACGGGTTAGAATCACCGTTTTTTTAGCCGAGTTATAAAGCAAAATTGCAGCTCCATTTCCACGATCATATACCTCACGAATATGAGTTTCAATGGGATTGTCTTCTTTTTGATAATCGTATGTTACTTTATTTAAAATATACCAATTGTCTGAAAGTAAATCAGTTTGTTGGATTTTTATTTTTGGATTTTTCATCAATGAACTGAATTACGGATTTCGAGGTTTTATAACAATGTTTTTATACATTGTTCCCCAATTATTATTGTTTGTATCGTTAGGCAATCCTGTTTTAGTAAGTAACGCATCGGTATCATTTTCATTGTATTTCCATACCCAAGCGCAAACGGATTTACCACGATTGTAGAGTTCATTTAATAAAAACTGAGGATTCATAAGCTCGCCAGCATTCATTGGAGCTATTTCTCCAAAAATTAGAGGTAAATTGTTAGTTTGTAAATTATCTAATCGACTTGTAATATTCGTGTTGCTTGTTAATAGCCATTTTTCATAAGCATGAATATCATAAAGAATATTAGTTTTGTTTACTAAAAATGACGTCCCTTTATTTATCAATACACTTTCGTCCTGGCCTTGCTCTGCACAAGGAACTACGATGATATTTGTATTGCCAGTGTTCCTAATATTGGCAACCATTGCGTTCATATCATTCATCCAAATGGCATCAGTGTAACCATCAGCTCTATCAAATCGATAAGGTTCGTTCCAAACTTCAAGCCAAACATCGGGTTGGTTTTTAAACTGATTTGCCCAACTTTGTAACTTTATTTTATAATCAGTAAACCAAGTAGTTTTTGCAGGCATTGTTCCTGTAAATAATGTTGCCGAAGTGCCGTCCCAACCGAAAGGGCAAAGAATTGTGATTCGATTATTTAATCTATTGCCGTCGACTATTTTTTGTAATGAATGAAGCCAGCTACCATTTAAATCTTGAATTGGACTACCGTCAATGGGGTTTTCTTTTACGTTTCCAATAAATTCTCTAGCGATATCCATATTCCAAGATTTTATATCATCATTTCCAGTACTACTAGCGCCAAAAGAATGAAACGCATTCGCTCCAATTAATTGAATTGGTTTTCCAGAATTTAAAATTTTTGTACCCAAAATAGCATATACGGTTTGGGGAATTGGCGTAACAACGTCTTCCGATTTTGAACAGGAAGAAAAAATTTGAAAAGCTAAAATAAGGAGAAAAATTTTCTTCATAAAAGGATATAAAAAACGCCCTGAATTTCAGAGCGTTTGTATAATTTATTTAAGAATTGTTTGCTTTCTATCAGGTCCTACAGAAACAATTTTTATTGGAACTTCAACTTCCTTTTCTATAAATTCAATGTATTCTTTTAACTCAATTGGTAATTGATCATAAGTGGTCATTCCAGTCAAATCAGCTTGCCATCCTTTGAATTCTTTAAAAACTGGAGTTACATTTTCAGGTTCAATATTATATGGAAAATGAGATATATTCTTGCCTTTGTAATTATACTCGGTACAAACTTTCAATGTTGGAAATCCAGAAAGAATATCGCCTTTCATCATCATCAATTGTGTAACGCCATTGATTTGAACGGCATATTTCAATGCTACTAGATCTAACCAACCACAACGTCTTTGTCTTCCTGTAACAGAACCAAATTCATTTCCTACTCTTGCCATTGTTGCACCATCTTCGTCAAAAAGTTCCGTTGGGAATGGTCCGCTTCCTACGCGTGTTACATATGCTTTAAATATACCGTAAACTTCTTTTATTTTATTTGGAGCAATTCCTAAACCGGTACAAGCACCAGCCGCAGTTGTATTTGATGAGGTTACATATGGATAAGTTCCAAAATCAACGTCCAATAATGAACCTTGGGCACCTTCGCATAATATTGCTTTTCCTGCTTTTTGTGCTTGGTGTAAATATTCTTCGCTGTCTACAAAATCTATTTTTTTCAATTCTTCGATGGCTTCAAAGAATTCCTTTTCCATTTCTTCTAAATTGTATTGAATGGCAACATCGTAGAATTTAATCATTTCTTCGTGTTTGTTTGCCAAAGCGCGGTATCTTTCTTTGAAATCTTCGAGCTCAATATCTCCAACACGAATTCCGTTTCTACCGGTTTTGTCCATGTAAGTAGGCCCAATTCCTTTAAGTGTAGACCCAATTTTCGCTTTTCCTTTTGCAGCTTCAGATGCTGCATCAAGCAAACGATGTGTTGGTAAGATTAAATGTGCTTTTCTGGAAATTATTAATTTATTTTTTATGTCTAAATTAAATTTGGCTAAGCCTTCTATTTCTTTTTGAAAAACAACTGGGTCGATTACAACTCCATTTCCGATAATGTTTATGGCTGTTTTATGAAAAATCCCTGAAGGTATGGTTCTTAAAACGTGTTTGATTCCGTCAAATTCTAATGTGTGTCCCGCATTTGGTCCACCTTGAAAGCGAGCAATAATATCATATTTTGAAGTAAGAACATCAACAATTTTTCCTTTTCCTTCGTCACCCCATTGTAATCCTAATAATAAATCTACGGTCATTCTGTGTGTTATTTGTAGTTAATTTGTGTGTGTTATTTTTGTTTTTTTGTTCCGTATAAGTATAAGGAGTGGTTTGTAATTTCAATATCGAATATTTCTTCGATTGTTTTTTTGATAATTTGAATTCTTGGGTCACAAAACTCAATTACTTCGCCTGTATCAGTCATGATGATGTGATCGTGCTGCTTATCGAAATATGATTTTTCGTAATGTGCCTGATTTTGCCCAAATTGATGTTTGCGGACCAAGCTTGATTCCAATAAAAGCTCTATTGTGTTATAAAGAGTTGCTCTACTCACACGGTAGTTTTTATTTTTCATTTTGATATAAAGATTCTCTATATCAAAATGTTCTTCGCTTTCATAAATTTCTTGAAGTATTGCATAGCGCTCAGGCGTTTTGCGATGTCCTTTGTTCTCAAGATACATCGTAAAAACACTTTTTACAATTTCTTGATTTTTGCTGTTATCTGTTGAAATTTGTGTCATATCATGCAAAGATAAATTATTATTTTAATGTATATCAATTATCGTTCTTATTTGTATAATTCAATTTAAAAAATATTAATTTTTATATTCTCGACTTACTTTATCAATACCATCAATTTGCTTGATATTATCAATTAATCTTTTAAGAATATTATTGTTTTGTACGATTACAGCTATTTGGCCTTTAAAAATTCCAGCCTCTCCACTCAAAGAAATACTTTGGATGTTTACATTCATATTATCCGAAATTACTTTAGTAAGTTTATTCGTAAGTCCTATTGTATCCATTCCAGTGATATGCAAAATTGCTTTGAATTCCTGCTGTGAGGAATCTATCCATTTTGCCAGAATAATACGATAGGCATAATTCGATTGAAGGCTTATCGCATTTGGGCAATCTTTTTTGTGAACTTTTATTCCTTCATTGATGGTGATAAAACCAAAAACCTCATCACCGGGAATCGGATTGCAACAAGTGGACAATTTATAATCTAGTTTGTCTTGGTCAGCGCCAAAGACCAACATATCATAATTACTGTTCAACACTTGTTTATGAATATCTTCGTTGGCAGTACTTGCAGAACGTTTAATTTTACTCTTGAAAAAATTAATAAAAGTATTACTTTTTTGAGCAGCATAATCTTTTAATTGCTGATTTTCGATAGCTCCAACTCCCACTCGGTAAAACAAATCCAAACTAGTTTTTAGTTTGAAAAAATTGACCAATTCATTTACAACAGATTCGCTTAACGTAATTTTTAAGTGTTTCAGTTTTCGAGTGAGTATTTCTTTTCCTTCCTCGGCAATTTTCTTCGTATTTTCGTTTAGTACATTTTTTATTTTATTTTTTGCTCTCGAAGTGGTAACATAATCAAGCCAGTTGATGGTTGGTTTTTGATATTGTGAAGTAATAATTTCAATTTGATCACCACTTTTTAATTCGTGATTTAAAGGGACTAATTTCCCATTTACACGGGTTCCTCTGGTGCGAATTCCAACTTCGGAGTGAATACTAAAAGCAAAATCAAGTGAAGTAGCGCCTTTTGGCAATGATTTTATTTCTCCTTTTGGAGTAAATACAAAGATTTCCTTGGAATATAAATTCATTTTGAAATCCTCTACAAAATCTACTGCATTTGTTTCTGAATTTTCCAAGGCTTCCTTTAGCAAATTGAGCCAAATGTCTAAACCACTTTCTTCGGATCCACCTTGTTTGTATTTGTAATGAGCAGCATATCCTTTTTCAGCAATTTCGTCCATACGTTCGCTTCGAATCTGAACTTCAACCCAACGCCCTTTTGGTCCCATAACCGTAATGTGCAAGGCTTCGTAACCAGTGGTTTTTGGTGATGAAATCCAATCTCGCAAACGGCTCGGGCTTGGTCTGTAATGATCAGTTACTATTGAATATATTTTCCAGGCAAGGAATTTTTCATCGTGTGGATTTGATTTGTAAACGATGCGCAACGCAAATTTATCGTAAACTTCATCGAAGCCAACTCCCTGAACTTTCATTTTTCTATAAATGGAATAGATAGATTTTGGTCTTCCTTTTATGATGTAATCGAGTTTTTCTTCATCTAATGCAGATTGAAGAACATCAGAAATGTCTTTTATATAGGAATCTTGTTCTTCCTTGGTCTCTTTTAACTTGCTTACAATATCATTATAAATTCCGGGTTCTGTATATTTTAGTCCTAAATCTTCAAGTTTGTTTTTTATTTTATATAATCCTAATCGATGGGCCAGTGGTGCATAAATGTATAATGTTTCAGAGGCAATTTTGACTTGTTTAAAATCTTCCATCGTGTCCAAAGTTTGCATATTGTGCAATCTGTCGGCGATTTTTATAAGAATTACGCGTACATCATCATTGAGTGTCAGTAACATTTTTCGAAAATTCTCGGCTTGCATCGAAACATTCATTTCTTTTTGAACCTTCGAAATTTTGGTCAATCCTTCAACAAGTTGGGCGACTTTTGGATTAAACATTCGTTCGATATCCTCGACTGTTATTGGAGTGTCTTCGACAACATCGTGCAATAATGCAGCTGCAATTGCGGTTGCACCCAAACCTATTTCCGAAGCTACAATTTTTGCCACAGCAATAGGATGAAAAAAGTAGGCTTCACCAGATCTTCTTCGTTGTTCTTTATGTGCATCCATAGCAACATCAAAAGCTTTACGAATAAGTTTTTTATCTTCGGGAGTTAAAGTTTGGTAACTAATACGAAGT
This sequence comes from Flavobacterium sp., assembly GCF_043780635.1. Lineage (GTDB taxonomy): Bacteria > Bacteroidota > Bacteroidia > Flavobacteriales > Flavobacteriaceae > Flavobacterium. The sequence continues at coordinate 46,857 of NZ_JAYWCK010000069.1, read as the reverse complement.
AACTCTTTGTATTCTTGGAGGATTGCCTTGTTTTCTTTTTCAAAATCTATTTCTAACATAAAAGAATGGTTCAATTTCTAAAAATAGAAAAAAGGAATGAGATATGCAAACAGTGATTGCAATTAATAATTTCGAAAAACCTATTCTCTAACTCTGATAAAATCTAAATCTTGAAAATCATAACTAAAGTCTGTTAATTCTGAAATGGGCTTCATTTTTATAGCATCTAATTTTCCTGTTTGATCCAATTCAAAAAACAAAAAAGCATCAGCATTAAAGCTTCGATTGTCCCATTTTATTACGAAAGTATTGTCTTTATAGTAGAATACTTCGCCAACCAATTTAGGTGAACGAATGGATTTAAAAAATAATTTTCCTTTTTTTTCTGAAAGTTCAATTTGGCCAAACCAATTATCAACATAAAAACCGGTGTATTTTTTACCATCGATTTTAACTTTGTCTTTTTGATTTTTGGCAACGGCAGCCCAAACTTCATCGGTGGTTTTATCGGCTTCTGATATGTTATCTTTTTCCCGTTTGCTATACAATTCGACATAATTGGTATATGGAATATTTAGATAAGTGTCTTTAATAGTATTTGTAATGGCGGTAAATGCGGCACCAGATTGCTGATTTGTTAATACTACAATTCCCAAATTTAACTCTGGAAATAAAGTAGTTTGAGTTACAATTCCTTCTAGTCCGCCAGTGTGAGTAACTTGTTTGTATCCTTTAACATCACTCAAAAACCAACCCAACCCATAACCGCTAAAGTGTGTACTATATGGAGGTCTTGTATTTGCAGGAATTATGGTTTGAAGACTCCACATTTCATCTTGTTCCTTTTTAGAAAATAATTGATTCTGTTTTTCCGGACCGTATTTTCCGTTTTGCAATTGCAGAATCATCCATTTACTCAGATCGTTTACACTCGAATAAATTCCGGCAGCAGCATCGAAAGTATGGTTTTTATAACGTGAAATTATTTTTAATTTTCCATCAGTAGGGACGTGTGGTGCTATAATATTTGTCGTGTCTTTCAATCGTAAATAGGAAGCTGCACTATTATTCATTTCCAATGGTTTCATAATGCGCTGTTCGATGAAATCGCACCAAGATTTGCCACTCACTTTTTGAATGACTTCGCCTGCCACAATGTAAAGTAAGTTGTCGTAATCATATTTTGTTCTAAAAGCCGAAACAGGTTTTAAATACTGTAAATTATGGATAATATCAGTCGCTTTGAAGTGGCTTCCGTCAGGCCAAATCATCAAATCTCCAGCGCCAAGTCCGAGTCCGCTCCTATGAGTCACTAAATCACGAATGGTAAATTCATTGGTTACATAATCATTATACATTTTGAATTCGGGAAGATATTGGGTTACTTTATCATCCCATTTAAGTTTTTTTTCATCGACTAACATTGCCAAAGCTGCCGTTGTAAACGCTTTACTATTAGATGCAATTCCAAATAATGTATTTGCATCCACCTTTTCTTGAGTGAGAATTGATCTCACTCCGTAACCTTTTGATATAACGACTTTTCCGTCTTTGACGATTGCCACAGCAATTCCGGGAACGTTGAAATTTTTTAATGTGTTTTCTACTAATTGATCCAATAGTGGCTCAGTTATCTGGGCTTTTGTATTGAAATGGATAAATAACAATAACACTATGATTAATTTACAATTCATAATTCGTAATTTTTAATTCGTAATTTTATTAAACCCTCTTTGTCTTTTTGCTTCAAAAATCAAAATTGCCGCTGCAACCGAAACATTCATACTGTCAATTTCGCCTTGCATTGGAATAATGATGTTTTGTGTGGCAGCATTTCGCCATTCTTCAGTCAGTCCGGTTGCTTCTGTGCCTACAACCAATGCTGTTGGCGTTGTGTAATTTTGAGTATGATATGAAGTCGAATTTTGCAAAGTGGCGCAATAAATATTGATTTTTCGTTCTTTCAAAAAAGCAATAATTTCAGATGTTGTTCCAGTGGCAATTTGGTTGGTAAACAAACATCCTACGCTTGAACGAACAATATTTGGATTATATAAATCACTTTTTGGATTGGCAATAATCACAGCATCAAGATTTGCGGCATCGGCAGTTCGAAGTATAGCACCAATATTTCCAGGTTTTTCAGGAGCTTCGGCAACGAGAATCAATGGGTTTTCGGATAATTTTAAATCTGATAATTGCAAAGATTTGGTTTTGGCTACAGCCAAAATTCCTTCGGTTGTATCTCGATAAGCCAGTTTTTGATAAACTTCTTTCGAGATTTCAATTAACTCAGCATTTTTGTGTAACTTTTTAGCTTCATTTTCAGAAATCATTTCTGCCAAGAACAAAATCGTTTCTATTTTGAAACCTCCTTTAATGGATATTTCAATTTCTCTTTTTCCTTCAATCAAAAAAGTTCCGGTTTGTTTTCTTGCTTTTGCTTTTTCCTGCAAAAGAGCTAAAGATTTTATATATGGATTTTGAGCAGAAGTAATTTGTTTCATTTTCGAAAAGTATGTGTAAAGCGTCAAAGTTACAAAGGTTTTGCATATTTTTGAAGCATATATTCTTTTAGCGATACATTTTGAGAAATTACGAAGTAAAATTATACCAAAAAGACGATTTTGAAAACTGGAATGCCTTTATTGGTCAAGCCAAAAATGCTACCTTCCTATTTCATCGTGATTTTATGGAATATCACAACGATAGATTCCTGGATTTTTCCTTGATTGTTTTAGACAAAGAAAAATGGGTTGCCGTGCTTCCGGCAAATATTGTTGGTAATGAGGTTTTCTCTCATCAAGGGTTGACTTATGGCGGATTAGTTTATAATGAGAAGATAAAATTGGCTTCAGTTATTGAAGTTTTTAAAGATATTCTATCTTTTTTGAATGAAAATAATATCGAAAAATTACAGTTAAAATTAATCCCTTCCATTTATCATCAAAAGCCTGCCGAAGAATTAAATTATGCTTTGTTTTTGGCGGAAGCCCAATTAATCAGAAGAGATTCTATGTCGGTAATAGATTTGTCAAAGAAAAATATTTTATCAAAACTTAGAAAAAGGAGCATTCAAAAAGGTATTTTGAATGATTTTGAAATAAAAGAAGTGGAGGATTTTGAGTCCTTTTGGAAAGATATTTTAATTCCAAATTTAAACAAAAAATATCAAGTAAAACCAGTTCATAGTTTACAAGAAATAACTAGGTTGAAAGCTTTGTTTCCAGAAAGAATTCGGCAATTTAATGTGTATGAAAATGGAATTATTGTTGCTGGAACAACAATTTTTGAAAGTTCTAGTGTAGTTCATTGTCAGTATATTTCTGGAAAAGAAGATAAAAATGAATTAGGAGGACTCGATTTTTTATTTCACCATTTAATTACCGAAGTTTTTAAAAATAAACATTTTTTTGATTTTGGAATTTCCAATGAAAATCAAGGTCGGAAGTTAAATAATGGCTTGTCGTATTGGAAAGAAAGTTTCGGAGCTAATATTATTGTTCATGATTTTTATGAAGTTAAATCAATAAATTATAATTTATTAGACAACTTTTTGCTATGATAAAATTCCTTGATTTAAAAAAAATAAATGAGCCTTATGAAGTTGCTTTTCAAGAAAAGTTGAAAGCAGTTTTAGCAAGTGGTTGGTATATTTTAGGAAATGAAGTCGCAGCATTTGAAACCAATTTTGCTAGTTACTGCGGGACAAAACATTGTATAGGTGTAGGCAATGGTCTTGACGCTTTGGTTTTGATTTTCAAAGGGTATATTCAATTGGGGAAACTACAAAAAGGAGATGAAGTGATTGTTCCTGCGAACACCTATATTGCCAGTATTCTAGCTATTTTGCAAGCTGATTTGGTTCCGGTTTTGGTTGAGCCAAAATTAGAAACTTACAACATCAATCCAGATTTGATTTCTGAAAAAATCACTTCAAAAACCAAAGCTATTCTTGCTGTCCATCTTTATGGTCAATTAGCTGAAATGGATGCCATTAATGAAATTGCTAACGAAAACAACTTATTGGTAGTCGAAGATTCAGCACAAGCCCACGGAGCTTTTTTATCCGAAAATAGAATGTCAGGAAATCTAAGTGATGCTGCAGCTTTCAGCTTTTATCCCGGGAAAAATTTCGGTTCTTTAGGCGATGCAGGCGCAGTTACTACGAATGATTCTGAATTGACAAAAACTATTCTTTCCTTAAGAAATTATGGTTCTGAAACGAAATATTACAACGATTTTATTGGAACAAATTCAAGGTTAGATGAATTACAAGCAGCCTTTTTGAATGTAAAATTTCCCCATTTAGATGAAGATAATAATAAGAGGAAAGTAATCGCCAAACGCTATTTATCAAATATAATAAACGATAAAATCACTTTACCAACAGTGTCATTGCGAGGAACGAAGCAATCTAATCATGTCTTTCATTTGTTTGTCATTCGAACCAAAAATAGAGACGAATTGCAACAGTATTTATTAGACAAAGGAATTCAAACAATGATTCATTATCCAGTTCCGCCACACAAACAAAATGCTCTAAAGGATTGGAATCATTTGTCTTTTCCAATTACGGAAAAAATACACAATGAAGTATTAAGTTTGCCAATGAGTCCAGTTTTAACAGAAGAAGAAGAAGATTTTATTATTTCAATTTTAAATCAATACAATTGAAAAGGATAAAAAAGATAACGCAAACCAATCTATTTAAAATCACTTCTTTAAATAGCTTGAGCATAGTTTTACGATTATTTATTGGGTTAATTACTTCTAAGGTACTTGCGATTTTTGTAGGCCCAAGCGGATTAGCACTTTTGGGGAATTTTAGAAATTTCGTTGGCTCATTTGAAACTGTTTCGACATTAGGTTTTCAAAACGGAATTGTAAAATATGTGGCTGAAAGCAAAGAAAAAGAAACAGAATTAAAAAAATATGTATCAACAATTGTAATAAGCATTTCAGCAGTTTCATTGTTGCTTAGTGGGTTTTTATTTTCATTCCCTGATTTTTGTAATGAACTGATTTTTGGTATTGATTTTAAATATAGTTTTATTTTCAGAGCTTTTGCAATTGCTCTTCCTTGGTATGCTTTGTCGCTTGTTTTGGTTTCAATAATTAATGGTTTAGGTAAATTTAAAAAAGTACTTTACATCAATATAATTGGAAATTTTATTGGGCTTTTCGTTTCGGTCTTCTTTGTTTCTAAATTTCAAATTGCAGGAGCGTTGTTGTCAATTATTATTACCCCTTCACTTCTTTTTTTGGTTTCGTTTTATTACACAAACAAAGAACTTTCACTATTTAACTTAATTAGATTACGTTTTTTTGACTTCAAAATTATAAAAAACTTGTCTCATTATTTTTTAATGGCATTAGTATCGGGAGTAATAGGTTCAGTTGTTTATATTGCTATTAGAAAAAACATTATTTTAAATATTGGAATTCAACAAGCAGGATATTGGGAAGCTATTAGCAAAATATCTTCTTACTATTTATTATTTGTTTCATCAATATTGACCCTTTATTTTTTGCCAAAATTGGCTGTTGCAAAAAATAATCAAGAAACAAAAAAAATACTTCACAGTTTTTATAAAACGGTATTTCCTATTTTTATAATTACTCTAACAATAATTTATTTTTCTCGTTTTTTTATTATTAAATTACTTTTTACTAAAGAATTTCTCCCAGTTTCTTCCTTGTTTTTCTGGCAACTATTAGGGGATATTTTAAAAGTTGCCTCTTTGATCTTAGGATATCAATTTTTTGCTAAAAAAATGACCGTTGCATTCATCATTTCTGAACTATTTTCACTTGGAGTTTTGTATTTTGTGAGTGATTATTTGATTAAAATTTTTGGGATTGAAGGAATTGTGATGGCTCAAGCCTTTGATAATTTTATTTATTTGTTGATTCTGGGAGTTTATTTTAAGAAGAGTTTATTTTGAAATTATTTAACAATTTCTTGTTAAAAAACTTGCCATATTCATTTTTTTCTATTTTTACAGGAATTAACTCATAAAAAAATAATGAAAAAAGTTACACGCTTATTATCGGGATTATTCCTTTTAGGAACAATTACTACAAATGCTCAAATTAGCACTTCAACTGGTGGTGCTTCTAATGTGTTGCCTAATGTGCCAAGCACTAATACCAACATAGGTATTGGGACGACTAATCCAGTGGCTAAATTGGAAATTGCAGGTGGTTTGCCAAATGGTCAAAATTTTACTTCTGTGGATGATAGAGATAAGAAGAGTTGGATTTTTAATGCTGGTAGTATTGTTAATCCAATTAATGGTTCTAGGATGATAAAGTTTTTTGACTTCCCTCAATCAAATATAAACACAAAACCAAGTTTGTGGTTTGGTATAGAAGATAGGAATGATGTTGGACGATACAGATTTGCTGCTGAAACAGGAGGGAATACTCAAATGCAAATGCTTAATAAAAGTCAGCAAGTGTTATTTAGAGTTTATGAAGATGGAGTTGATAACTTGTATATGGATTTACCAAAGCCTAATTCTAGAATTGTAATTGGTGCTTATGGAGATTATCTACCAGAACATAAATTTGTAGTTAAAGGAAGTGCAAAAATTGAAGGTAATATTTTGACAGATGCTAATATAGGTATTGGATCATCAAGTTTTGTAGATGGTGCGGATACTTATAGATTGTCAGTAAAAGGAGCTATAAGAGCAGATAGGGTTAAGGTTTATACTACTTGGGCTGATTATGTATTCGAGAAGGGTTATAAATTGCCAACATTAGCAGAAGTTGAAAAACATATTCAAATCAATGGACATCTTAATGATATACCCTCAGCTAAAGAAGTGGAACAAAATGGTATTGATTTAGGAGAGATGAACAAAAAACTATTGCAAAAAATAGAGGAATTAACACTTTATGTGATTGGGCTTAACAAAGAATTACAGGTGGTAAAAAGTCAAATTAAAAAAGAATAATTATGAAAAATTTTTTTTTAATTTTTTTTGGTTTGTTTTTCATATTGACATACTCACAAAGTAAAAAATTATATATTTTTAATGTTGAGTTAAACGATTATAACAATGTTCCAAAAGTTGAGAACGTAAAAGGAGTTATGAAATATATTGGTAATGATGTAAAAGAGAGAGCTTTTTTTTCAAAATATACAATCATAAAATTTTATCAAACTTATCCCTCTTCAAAAGTTAACAAATCCCTCAATATGTTTACTTTTGTTACTCAAAGTAGCAATTTAAAGAAAGATTTATTAAGCAATTTTCCAAAAAAATATTTGAGAATTGAAGATTTAACAGATGATAAAATAGAATTACTTAATTCCTATCCTAATGATTATGGTACTACAAGTCCAGTAACTAATTTAGGTGTTAATTTAAGTTTAAAAAGTTTTGATTATATTAACGCTCCAAAAGCTTGGGATTATTTCCCAAATAATAAAGGTAATGTAACAATTGGTATTTCAGATGGTAAAGTTAATAATTCAGATGCCGATTTTGGAAGTAAAGTAACTTATTTAAGTGAAAATTATTTTAACCCAACATTTGATTGTTCAAATAATGGGAATGATTCAAGACATGGTACAGGTGTGGGTGCAATAGCAGCTGCTCAAGGTAATAATGCACATGGAATTACAGGAGTGTGTTATGATTGTAAAATATTGAATGTTCCATATACTTTAACTTATAATGGTTTGCTTGATTTAGCTAATGCAGGAGTTAAAGTTATAAATATGAGTTGGATTAATGGTTATAATTATGATGACCCTTCATATACTCAAGGTTATGTACAATCTCAACAAGATATTATAGATCAATTATATAACATGGGTGTAGTATTGGTAGCTGCGGCAGGTAATAATTCTCAGTTTGGAGCACAGGCTCCAAATTATGCTCTCTATTGTTATCCAGCATCCTATAATCATGTTATATCGGTTACTGTTGTTCAATCAAAAAACCCTAATTTTGCAGACGAAGTGACAAATGAGACTTGGGGTCCAACTTCTTGGTACAATGAAGATTTAATAGCACTTGCTGGGTCATTTAATGCAGGTGTTTTTTATCCATGGGAAGGAACTACAACCAATAGTAGAGTCGACATATGCGGACCTGGTTATGCCCCTTCTTTCGGTAATTTTTTATTAGGATGTTCAGGAGAATATGCAACTGCTACTTCTGCAGCAACTCCTTATGTTACAGGAACTGTAGCCTTAATGCAATCATTAAATCCATGTCTACTTGTAGATGAAGTAGAGGATATATTACAATTAACATCTAAAAACATTGAAGCTAATCCATATAATTTAAAGTTTGTAGGACGATTAGGTTCTGGTAAACTTGAAACAGGTGATGCCGTTGAATTTGTGAGTGAAGCAATGAGTCCTAACGGTAATGCTATAATTGATGGTCAAGATTTTTGGAGGTTTAATTTAGATTTAAGACATATAAATAATAAATTGACCATTTCTAATCAAATTTTGAGAGATAAAAATATATCAAACTTCACATCTAAAAAAATCATTGAAATTATGAACTCCGATTTTAAGCCAAATTCTGATGGTTTTGTGGATTTAAAAATAGATGCTAATTTGGTTGTTTGCAACACACCTCAATCTACACCACAATCAAAGTTGAAAAAAGATATTCTTAATGATACAACTTACAATACAACTATTCTTTACCCTAACCCAAACAAAGGAATATTTACCATAATGTTAAATAACAATGATTTAAAAGGTGTTTCTGTTAATGTATATGATGTTCTTGGAAAATCGGTTTACAATGCAGTTTCCTATGAAACCACATTTGATATTAGTATTCCTAATGTTCCTTCGGGTATATATTTTGTAAAATTGACATCCGTAAATTTTAATGAAATATTGAAATTAATAAAAGAATAATATTGTTTTTAAAAATAAGGAGGATAATATCCTCCTTATTTAGTTTTCTAAATACTCCTCCGCAATTATAATGTAATTAAGCTCCTTTTCAATAAATGTTGTAACTTGTTTTCAAATTGCAATTATTTCACCGGAATTTTCAAAAATAAAAGAAGTCTTAATAAGGCAACTTTTGGGAGATTTGTTAAGAATAATGACTTTGGCTTTTGGCTACCAAATTGTTGTAAAGTCAATGATTAAAAAATATTTTATTATCGAAATAACATTCAATTTGTTGTATCTGTCTTTATCTTATTATTTGGTACGAATTTTCTCTTTTGAAGGCGCTTTGCAAGCTTATTTTTTTGCGAATTTAATTTTGTTTATTTTGATTTTATGGATGTTTAGGAAATTATTTTTTATTCCTGTGTTAAAGTAGCAAATATAAACACCAAACAAATTATAAAGATTCTTATTTGAATTGGCTCAAAATTTAGGTATTTTTGAAAAAATAATTAAAAAAAATAAATGATTCAATTATACTTCGATCCTGGAACAGGTGCTTTAATTGTTCAATTTTTAGCAGCAGCAGTTGCTGGCTTCTTATTGTTTTATAGAACTATAAAGATGAAAATAAAATCTATTTTTGGTCTAAAGGACAAGAAAGAAGACGATTTTATGGATGAAATTGACGATAAGGAAGATCAAAAATAAATGGAATCAAAAAGAAATACTTCCTCTTTTAGAGATCCATCGGGTTTTGTTTTTATCGAAGATAATACGGTAAAAAGAGTTGTAAACCCAATCTATTTTGAGCAATACAAAGCTTTAACAGATAGCGGTTTTTATAAGACTCTTTTCGATAAAAAGTATTTAATTCCACATCAGGAAGTTTCAAAAAGTAATGTGGAAATTATTGTTGAAGCTTCAAAAATTCCTTTTATAAATTATCCTTATGAATGGAGTTTTTTACAGTACAAACACGCAGCTTTATTGACTTTGAAGATTCAAAAATTGTGTTTAGAAAATAACTTTATACTGAAAGACGCCTCTGCTTTTAATATTACTTTTCACGAAGGGAAACCAATTTTTATAGATACTTTATCTTTTGATTTTTATCAGGAAAATAATCCGTGGCTGGCTTACAAACAATTTATAATGCATTTTTTAGGGCCATTGGTTTTGGCAAAATACTACGGGCAAGACCATCTGAAAACCTTATCCCAAAATCTAGAAGGTATTGCTTTGCAAAAACTGTCTAAACTATTACCATTAAAAAGTTTTTTGAGTCCCACAATATTGACTAATATTCATTTGTTGGCCAAATATGACAAGAAATATGAATCCGATAAAAAGACCGTAAACAACAATTTAACGAAAGTCTCCCAAGTGAAATTATTAGATGGTTTGTATGATTTTATTTCCAATCTATCGGTTAATGAAAATACGGAATGGGATCATTATTACAACCAAATCAACTATAATGATGCAGCTTATCAATACAAGAAAGAGGTTGTCAAGGATTGGTTCTCATCAATAAAAGGCGAAACTTTAATTGATATTGGAGGTAATGACGGTACTTTTTCACGAGAATTAAAAGATGTTGCAAAACTTATCATTGTTGCCGATGTTGATGCAAATGCCGTCGAACAAAACTACAAAAAGGTTTTAAAAAATAAAGAAATAACAATTCTGCCAATTGTTGCCGATGTTTTAAATCCTTCCGCAAATTACGGTTTTAATAACGTGGAACGTTTTTCTTTTATTGAGAGAGTAAAAAATTCCAATCTTGATGGTTGTTTAGCTTTGGCGGTGATTCATCATATTACTTTATCCGGAAATATTCCATTTTCATTTTCAGCTAGGTTTTTTTCTCAAATGGCTCCAAATTTATTGATTGAATTTCCGACTAGAGCGGATTCCTGGGTTCAGTTTTTACTGGATAGCAAAAGGGAATTCAAAAACCATTTTGATTTTTATAATGAAGAGAATTTCGAAAAAGAATATGCGGTTTATTTTGAAATTGTAAAGAAAGAAAAAATCGTATCTTCAGAAAGAATTTTATACAGTTTAAAACGCCGTTAACAGTAATTTAAATTTAAGAAGTGAAATTCGATATCAAAGAAAAATTTAATATTTTTTTGAATAATTCAAAAGACTACCCAATTTTAGCTGGCTTTAGTGTTGGGTTTTATGCCCTTGTTTTTTATTGTTCCAATAATTTTGATTTGGTTAATTCTTGGCAACAAACAATTGTTTTCATTATTAACTTTATTGTTTTTCCGACTACAATTGTATTTGGAATATTTAAAATCATTAAAAAAAGCAAGTTTTCTTCCTTTGCAACACAAAGCATTTTAATGATGATGTTAGTGTTATTACCAATTTATTTATTTGGAATTTCAAACTTATTAACTTCATATAAAAAAATGGGATTGATCATAATTCTCTTCATTTTTTTTATTAAGTTCAAAATTTATAATTATAAATATTTTATAGTTCTTGTTTTTTTAATGTCGGTTTTGCCAATAGTAAAATTAGGAAAAATAATATACTTAAATTATTCAAATTCAGCGGATTGGAAACTTCAGCCAGATGGTATTTTAAAAAGCAAATTCAAAAAGACTCCAAATATTTATTATATTCAACCTGATGGTTACACAAACGGAATTAATTTGAAAGGGCCACTTTACAGATTTGATAATTCGGAATTTGACAATTGGCTAAAAGACAAGCAATTTACTTTATATGATAATTACAGGAGTAATTATAGTTCTACTTTATATTCAAATTCGTCTTGTTTCTTTATGAAACATCATTTTTCAAATGAATTTTCAAAATTCAATTATGCCCGAGATTTGATTGTGGGTAAAAATCCTGTTTTACAAATTTTCAAGAATAATAATTACAAAACATTTTTTATTACAGAGATTCCCTATTTGTTGATGAATAGACCACGTGTTTATTTTGATTATTGTAATTATAAATCAGACGAACTCCCTTATTTTAAAGACGGCTTGTCTTGTTATAAAGGGATATCAAACGAAATTGAATATCAAATCGTAAATAATAAGAAAACCAGTAATTTTTTCTTTATTGAAAAATTTAATCCTGGCCATATTTCTAATGCAAAAAATCCCAAAAGTAATGTCGAAAAGGAAAGAATTGAATACATTAGTGGCTTGCAAATTGCAAATGGCTGGTTAAAGAAAACCATTACGATTATTGAAGAGAATGACCCAAATGCAATTGTCATCATCGGTGCAGATCACGGCGGATATGTAGGGTTTGAATATACCTCTCAAGCCCAAAACAAAATCACGGATGGCAGACTTTTGAATTCTATTTTTGGAGCTAAATTAGCGATTAAGTGGAATGACTCTCAGCATTCAGCTTATGATGCCAGATTAAAAACATCAGTAAATTTATTTAGAATAGTATTCTCTTATTTAAGTGAAGATAAATTGCTTTTAAATAATCTTCAACCTAACACGAGTTATAACTGCTATGATGCTTCTGATTTTTCAAGAGTTTATAAAGCAATTGAGAATTAATTAGGTTGTTTCTAAATTCCAAACCTCCAAGTATTTCCCGGCGATTTCTATGTAATTGTGCTCTTTTTCAACAAATGTCCTTGCTCGTTTTCCAATGGCAATTATTTCATTTGGGTTTTCAATTAAAATAGACAATTCATTTACAAGATAATCTACATCTGGTAAAGCATTTACAGCAACTCGTTCGGTCAAATTGTAGTATTTTGTAAATTCATTTTCGGCACCCGTAAAAACCACTTTTCCTTTTGCCATAGCTTCGAGCGCATTATATCCTTGGTCATAAGCATAAACCTGATCGAGTAAAATATGAGCTTTGTTATAGAGTGAGATATATTGATTGTAAGGAATGTTTTCAGTAATTATTATTTCTACTTTAGAGTCGTATTTTTCATTGATTATTTTTAAAGCTTTTTCGAAAAAAGGAATTCCTTTTTTTATATAACTACCTCGATTGATTCCTAAAAAAATAATGACTTTATCATTAATTTCTAGTTTTTCAAATTTAATTGTATCAGTGTTTACGGGGTTTGGAATAAAATGCACTTTATATTCCATAGCTTCCAAAGGGATTTTATAATCTAAATCGGAAGCAATTAAAGTGGCACAATTAATTTTCAGCCAATCAAAAGTTTTTCTATAACTTTTGGTTCTGTATTTTAAAGGAAATTGAAACTGTTTTTGTAGTGAATTATCTTCAAAATAAGGAGTTAAAATAGAATATTTCAATTCCTTTTTAAACAAATAATCGATAACGGGAGTTTCATCACCACAAACTAACAAACTGCGACTTTTAATATTCCTGAACAATTTTTTATAAAGAAAACGAGCCAAAAAAGAGTAGGTCTCAACAGCATCGGAATTGATTAATTGTACGTGATTGTATTTTTTTAACTTTGGTAGCAAGAAATAAAATCTTAATGCTCTTTCGAGTTTTTCCAAATCTATTTTTGTGATTTTATAAAGCAGACTTTTGCTCTTTTGGGTTAACCAAAAATGAGAAAAAAAAGCGGAATGGATAGAATAATCAGTGTCGTATTTTTTGAAATCATCGCCACTAGCCACCATAATTACCTCGTGACCTTGGGAGACGAGACCTTCTTTTAATGAATTATGCAATCGGCTGTATTCTCCTATCAAAAGTATTTTCATTTGCCAAACATAAATTTCTATATTTGTGTAAATATACTAACAAATTGACAAACGAATTAAAAAAACAAGATTTAGAAATTCTGGTTTCGACAATGAATCGAAACACTTTGGACTTTTTAATTCCGATGTTTCCTTTTTCTGCTTTTTCTAATTTTTCAATTTTAATTATCAATCAGACTCAGGAAAATAATTTGTTGGTCTCAGAATTCTCTAATGTTCGAGTTATTAATTCTTTCGAAAAAGGTTTGTCCCTGAGTAGAAATTTGGCTTTAAAAAATGCCAAAGGTAAAATTGTTTTAATTGCTGATGATGATGTAGTTTATAAAAAAGATTTTGACGCTAAAATTATACAAGCGTATAATCAATTTGGTAACAAAGCCGTGATTAGTTTTAGTATCGAAAAACCTAATGGTTTGCTGTTTAAAAAGTATTTGCCAGGCGCAAAAATGAATTTGAGTTTGATGGAATTGTTCAATGTTTTGTCAATTGAAATAAGTATAAATAAGTTGATTTTAGATAAATTAGGAGTTACATTTGATGAAAATTTTGGGCTTGGAAGTAGATTTGAAATGGGTGAGGAGGCTGTTTTTTTATCTGACATAAAAAACCAAAATCAACAAATTGCATTTGTCCCAAGCGTAATTGCCTCACATCCAGAAATTTCCTCTACTGAGAGATTTGATTTTGGACAACGTTATTACATTCAGGGAGCTTTTTTATCCAGAGTTTTAAAAGCGAACTATTTTTCTGGTTTAGCCACCAAACTTTTTTTTGATTTGAAACAAAAAAAACTAAAAATTAATCAAATTCCAGAAGCTATAAAGAATGCTAATCAAGGAAAAACAGATTATTACAAATTAAAATACAAAAACAATGCTTAACGAGATTCAATTCATAAATTTTCCAATAGTAGAAGATGTACGGGGAAATTTAGCATTTATACAAAATGATATTTTGCCTTTTGAATTCAAACGAATTTATTATCTTTTTGACGTTCCTAGCAGTGCTTTTAGAGGCGGGCATTCTCATATAAATCAGGATGAAATTTTAATAGCTTTGAGTGGGAGTTTTGAAGTCGTTCTTGATGACGGAATGGAAAAAATGACAATACTTTTAAATAAACCAAATATAGGCTTGCCAATAGCTACAGGAATTTGGCGCGAATTGCAAAACTTTTCATCCGGAGCAGTCTGTCTTGTTATTGCTTCAGATGTTTTTGACGAAGCTGATTATATTCGGGATTATGATGAATTTTTGAAATCGAAAGAATGAAAATTCTTTATATAACACCAAAAATTTCAGGTGAAGGAGGATTAGTTCGGGTAATTTCCTTGAAAGCCAATTATTCATCGAATATTTTTGGGCACGAAATTCATATTTTAACCCAAAATGAAAATCATTCTTTATTTTATGAATTCAATGAAAAAATTGGCTTGCATAATATGCTTTTGAAAGGAAAGGGATTAAAATTATTGTTCAGTTACAGAAAGGAATTAAAAAAGCAAATAAACATTATAGACCCAGATTTAGTTATTGTTTGTGAGGGTTTAAAAGGTTTTTTTATCCCATGGATATTACCTTTTAAAATTCCAATTATATTTGAAGTTCACGGCTCTATTTTTAATATTGAGAATGAACTAGGAAGTACTCTTTTAAGTAGAATAAAACAAAATATTGAAATATTATTCAAAAAACTTGCAGCAAGAAAATTCACGAAAATTATCTTTTTATCTGAAGAAAGTGCTAAAGAATGGAATTTAAAAAATAGTGAAATAATCCCCAACCCAATATGGTTTACTACTGATAAGACCTCTGGCTTAAATACTAAAAGAGCTATATCAGTTGCAAGGCATTCCTATGAAAAAGGGATTGACCGATTGCTTTTAATTTGGCAAAAAGTAGTATTAATTCATCCAGAATGGACTATAGATATTTATGGAGAAAGTGAAACAAATTTGAGTTATCAAATAATGGCTCAAGAATTAAATATTGAATCTAAGGTAAATTTTCACAAACCAGTTATAAACATTGTTGAAAAATATCAAAATGCAAGTTTATGTCTTATGACATCAAGATTTGAAGGTTTCGGGATGGCACTTTTAGAAGCAATGACCTGTGGATTACCCTGTATAGCTTTTGATTGTCCTTGTGGGCCAAGATCATTAATATTCAATGATGAAAATGGATTGTTAATTGAAAATCACAATATAGATGTGTTTTCCGAAAGTGTTATCCAATTAATTAGTGACAATAACAATATGAAACGTTTAGGAAAAAACGCAGTTTTATCTGTTCAGAAATATAATTTGGAGGATATTATGGCGCAATGGAATAAGTTGTTTTTTGAAATCACAAACAAACACTAACTTAATTAGTTTTATGCAACATTATATATCATTTGGCGATTTTTTGGATATTTATCATAAAGTTCGGGAAAAAAGTGTTGCGTATTTTTTTAAAAAATTTAAAATCCTCCCGAAATCGAGAATTGAATCTAAATGGGATGCTTTTGAATCGACATCAGATTTTTGGTTAATTCCGGAAATTCAGCAATCTTGGAATTTAAAAATATCCGGCAATCCAGAAATGATTTATGAAGATTATGTTTTTAATAAATACCTGTCCGATAAAAAAGATTTAAGAATGCTTTCTGTGGGCTGCGGCGAAGGGTTACATGAAAGAAATTTCGCAAAACATTTCTGTTTTTCGCAAATTGACGCCATAGATTTTTCTAATCAAAGTGTTGTAAATGCTCAGAGATTAGCTATAGAAAATAATTTCAAAATAAATTATCAATCTGGCGACTTTAAAAAAATAGAGTTCAAAAACAACTCCTACGATTTAATCTTATTTTCGTCAAGTTTACATCATTTTGAAAATGTAGAGGATACTCTAGAAAATTATGTAAAACCGTTATTATCAGAAAATGGAATTTTAGTTGTTTTTGAATATGTCGGCCCAAATAGATTGCAATGGTCTAAAAAGCAACTTGATAAAGCAAATCAATTGCTAGAAAAATTACCAAAAAAGTACAAATTATTGATTAATAATTCTTCAAAGAAGAGGAAGGTATATAAGCCTGGAATTATACGGATGTTCCTTGTTGATCCTTCAGAAGCAATAGATTCAGAAGCAATAGTTCCTGGTTTGAAAAGTAAATTTAAAATTTTAGAGCAAACTAATTTGGGTTGGAATATTCTGCATATTTTGTTAAAAGGAATTTCTCATAATTTTTTAAATGAGGAGCCAGAAACAAAGACACTTATTAAAAATCTTTTAGAAGAAGAAGATATATTCGTAAAACTGGAATCACATTCCGATGCGATTTTTGGTGTTTATCAGAAATAATTTAATTCTTTAAAGAACAAAAATAACCCAGTTTATACAAATCAAATAGTAATAATGATTGATTTTGGGAAAGCAAGTTCTGTTCTATTTTTCTTTCTGTTTTTTTGAATAAAAATGTGATAAAGCCAACAAGATAAAATCTTTTTAAAAAACGATATATCCTTAAAATTTTACTTTCTGAGCTGTCTAAAGGATTCGATTTGGTTATTAACTTCAAATTTTTCAAAGCTGTTTTCGTCTTATCTAAAAACTGTTTTGAGGTTTCCAAACCCAGATGATAGGTTGGATTATCAATGTGTTTTACTAAAACCCCTTTTTTTTTCAAATCAGACAAAAAAACTAAATCTTCATAACCATATTTAGTGATTGATTCATCAAATTTATTGCAGACAAACACATTTTTATAGATTAAAATATTAGATGTCAGTGCGTTTCCGTTAGGATTAGTATTTCGTTTTTCTGCCGAAAGCGATTCTCGTGCATTGCCATAAATCCATCTCAATAATCTGTCATTTGCTGGCTTTTCTTTTTGGTACTCGATTCCGCCATAAACAACCTTTTCGTCTTCATTTATTTGGGAAATATAGTTGCGGATAAAATCATTTTCGGTTGGGAAAGTGTCACAATCCATAATCAGCAGCCATTCAAATTTGGCTTTTTCTGCTAAAAAATTGATATTTTTTCCTCTTCCTAAATTTGAATTGTTTCTTGAAAAATTACAATTTTCAATACTGTTAATGTTTTGATTTTCATTCAAGAATTGATTTGAGGCGTCGTCTTGACATAAAATTTCAAAATTTATTTTACATTCCAAACATTGTTTGTATAATTCCGAAACTAAAGGAAAAGTATCATAGTTATATATTGGAATGAGTATCGAGATCATTAGATCGTTTTTTGAACCACTTCAAAAAGTTTGGTATCTTCACACTTGAGTGTTTTGGATGGAAACTTCATCAATAATGCATAATCGTGAGTGGCCATAATTACTGTTTTTCCCAACTCATTTATTTTTTTCAAAACCTCTAGAACTTCAACGCTGGTTTGAGGATCAAGATTCCCTGTTGGTTCATCCGCAAGAATAAATTCGGGATTGTTAAGTAAAGCTCGTGCAATGGCAACTCGTTGTTGTTCGCCACCAGAAAGTTGATGAGGCATTTTATCGGCATAGGCTTTCATCCCAACTTTATCTAAAACTTCATCAATTTTATGTTGTATTTCTTCCTTTTCTGTCCATCCGGTTGCTTTCAGAACAAATAACATATTGTCTTTTACGGTACGATCTGGAAGTAATTTAAAATCTTGAAAAACAAAACCTATTTTTCTTCTCAAAAACGGAATGTCGTCTTCTTTTAAAGTGGCCAAATCAAAGTCTACAATCCTTCCTTCACCTTCAGCCAAAGGCAAATCAGCATATAAAGCCTTCATAAAAGTACTTTTTCCAGAGCCTGTTTTCCCAATGATATAAATGAATTCACCGTGCTTTACTTCAAGATTTATATTTGATAAAATAATTTTTTCATCTTGAGAAATTGTTGCGTTTTTTAAAGACAGTACAGATTGTGACATTTGAGATTTTGTTTATGGTGTAAAAGTAACAAGATAACGGCGGCATTCAAAATAAATTTTATCCAAATATAAGAGAATTACTAAAATTATCATTCTTAAATAATTACTTGCAAAATGAAATTACAAAATCCAATTCTAAATTGTTTAAAAAGATGTTCATAATAAAAGCGAATAGCGTTCCGTTATAGCTTATAGAATATGATACATTTGAATTATTAAACCAAAACTACAATGCGTAAATTTTTCTGGCTTTTCTTTTTAGTATTTTTTGTTCAATCCCTATCCATTTCGGCTCAAAAATCAGCAATTTATACACACGATTCGAAAGATTTCGACAAAGCAATTTCGTTGTATAATGAAGCCCAATATGCTTCAGCCCAAATTATTTTCGAAAAAGTTAAATCGGCTACGGCCAATGAAGAACTGCTCTCAGATTGTTCTTTTTATATCGCCAATTGTGCTATTAGAACTAATCAAGCCGGTGCAGATGTATTGATGGAGCGTTTCGTATCAGATTATCCCACGAGCAGGAAACAAAACCAGGCTTATATTGGAGTAGCGCAGTTTTACTTTGCTCAAGGAAATTATCCTCAAGCTTTGGAATGGTTTGATAAAGTGGATGAAGGTAATTTGAGTGGGAACGACAGAGATAAATTTAACTTTCAGAAAGGCTATAGTTTTTTTGTTTCCAAAAATAAAAAAGAAGCCACAGGCTATTTGAATAAAGTGGTAAATTCTGTCGAATATGGTTCGCAAGCCAAGTATTACTTGGGTTTTATGGCTTATGAAGGAGACGATTACAAGCAAGCTACCAAATATTTTGACGAAGTTTCAGGTGAAGAAAAATACAAAGAGAAATTGTCCTATTACCAAGCTGATATGAATTTCAAGCTAGGTAATTTTCAAAAAGCGATTGATTTAGGCTTGAAAGCGATGGACAAATCAAATCCTGTTGAAAAGTCGGAATTGAATAAAATTATTGGCGAAAGCTATTTTAATTTGAAACAATACGATAAATCCATTCCGTATTTAACATTATATAAAGGCAAAAAAGGCAGATGGAACAATACCGATTTCTACCAATTGGGTTATGCCTATTATATGCAAAAAGATTACGAAAATGCCATTTCCCAATTCAATAAAATCATTGCCGGTAAGGATTTTGTGGCACAAAATGCCTATTATCATTTGGGCGAAAGTTATTTGAATTTAAACAAAAAGCAAGAAGCTTTGAATGCTTTCAAAAACGCTTCCGAAATGAGTTTTGACCCTGCCATCCAAGAAGATGCAAGTTTGAATTATGCAAAATTGAGCTACGAAATTGGAAATTCTTACCAAAGTACTCCAGCAGTTTTGATAGGTTTTATAAAAAAATATCCAAATAACGCCAGCAAATCCGAGGTAGAAAAACTATTGATAGATTCCTATATTTCATCAAAAAACTACAAGGAAGCCTTGGTTTTATTGGAAAAGAATAAATCACCCGAAAATAAATTGGCGTACCAAAAAGTCACTTTTTATAGAGGATTGGAATTATATACCGATGGAAAATATCAGGAAGCAGCAACGCTATTTTCGAATTCTTTAGACGAACAAAAGGATGCCAAATTTTCGGCACGAGCCACATTTTGGAAAGGTGAAGCCGAATATGTTTTGGACGATTTTAAAAATGCGGTTTTGAGTTACAAACAATTTATGGGTATGGCTGCAGCCAAAGAAACACCGGAATATAAAAACAGCAATTACAACGTTGCTTATGCCTATTTCAAATTGAAGGAATACGACCAAGCGGGAGATTATTTTGACAATCAAATTGCAAAAGTGAAAGACGACAAAGTGCGATTGAATGATTCGTACTTGCGTTTGGCAGATTGCAGGTTTGTTACTTCTAAATATACTTCAGCTTTAGAAGCTTACAATAAGGTAATCGAATTGAAAAGTGTAGATGCGGATTATGCTTATTTTCAAAAGGCAATTTGTTACGGATTCGTCTCTAAAAATGACAGAAAAATTGAAGAACTCAATGCTTTTTTACAATTGTATCCAAAATCAGAATATAGAGACGATGCTTTGTTCGAGCTAGGAAATACCTATGTTGCCGATAATAAACAAGACCTAGCCATAAAAACCTACGACCGTTTAAACACCGAATTCAAGAAAGGTTCATACACTTCTAAATCAATTTTGCGTCAAGGATTGGTGTATTATAATGCAGATAAAGACGAACAAGCCTTGACAAAATTCAAGAAAGTCGCCGCTGATTTTCCCAAAACTCCCGAGGCATTGGAAGCTGTTGCAACTGCTCGATTGATTTATGTTGACAATGGTAAAGTAGATGAATATGCGAATTGGGTTCGAACTCTTGATTTTGTTGCCGTTACCGATGCAGATTTGGATAATGACACTTATGAAGCTGCCGAAAAACAATATTTGCAAAACAATACCAAGCAAGCAATTTCTGGATTTAGTGGTTATGTTTCCAAATTCCCGAATGGCATTCACTCCTTAAAAGCTAATTTCTATCTTGCCCAATCTTATTTTTCTGATGCTCAGGAAAGTAAATCAATTCCTAATTATGAATTTGTAATTGATCAACCTCGAAGTGAATTTACGGAGCAATCCTTGGCGAGATTGGCGCAAATTTTCTTGAAAAATGATAACTACGACAAAGCGATTCCGGTGTTGTCACGTTTGGAAAACGAAGCTGATTTTCCTCAAAACAAAACTTTTGCACAGTCTAATTTGATGAAATGTTATTACGATAAAAAGGATTACGACAATTCAGTTGTATATGCCGAGAAAGTTTTGACTAACCCTAAAACCGACGATAATGTAAAAAGTGATGCGCAAATTATCATTGCTCGAGCGGCTATTCAAACGGGTGATGAAACCAAAGCTCGTTCCGCTTATGCCAAATTGCAAACCATTGCCAAAGGAGAGTTAGCTGCGGAAGCCTTATATTATGATGCCTATTTCAAAAATAAGGATGGGAAATTTGAAGCTTCAAACACGGTAGTTCAGAAATTGGCTAAGAATTATTCCAGTTATAAATATTTCGGTGCCAAAGGATTGGTTCTGATGGCGAAGAATTTCTATGGATTGAAAGACAGCTTTCAAGCGACTTATATTTTGGACAATGTAATAAAAAATTTCACTGATTTCCCAGATGTAGTTTCAGAAGCACAAATAGAATTGGACAGCATTAAAAATGAAGAATCTAAAACGAATTCATCGATAACAAATTAAATAAAAATCCGTTGAAATCCGTGTCTTTGCTTTAGCAAATCGGCGTTTATCGGCGTTCCAAAAAACAAAATATGAAAATCAATTTCAGAAACATAATTGCCTTTGCCTTATTTCTAACTTTCCAATTTTCTTTCGCCCAAAAGAAGGGAGAAAACATTGGAACAGAAGTCGTAAATGTGGTAAAACCATACACGCCAACAATTTCTGATGCCTTCAAGGTAAAAGAAACTCCCGTTCTTGACGACGAAGGAAATGTCAAAAAAGAAACCATAAAATACAATATTTTTTCTTTTCCGGTAGCATCTACTTTTACACCATCTAAAGGAAAAGCTGAAGTTGTTGAAAAAGAAAAACCAGTTCATTTGTTTAATAATTACGCCACTTTTGGAGGTGGAAACTACGGAATATTCAACGCGGAACTATTCGTGAATCAAGATCTCGGTGCAACTAATTATGTGGGCGGAATGTTTCGTCATCTTTCGTCACAAGGTGGAATCAAAGGGGTAGAATTAACCGATTCTTTTTATGACACTTCGATTGATTTGACTTATGGAATTCACGAAAATGATTTATCTTGGAATTTGGATTTGGGTTACCAAAATCAAATTTACAATTGGTTCGGATTGCCAGTAGGTTTTGGCAGCTCATTAACGTCAAATGACAGAGCTAATTTGGTAAACGGAATAAATCCGCAGCAAAGCTATAACAGCATTTATTTGGGCAGTAAAATTGAGCTTAATGAAAACATTATAAAAGAAGCGAGTGTGAAATTCAATCATTTTTCGGATGCTTTTGGCTCTTCAGAAAATAGATTTTTTGTGAAACCTTCTTTGGAATTCAACATCAGCGACAAGGCAATAAAAACGAATATTATTGTGGATTATGTTGGCGGAAGCTTCAAAAAAGAATATTGGAACACAAATCCTATAAAATACGGATATACTAATTTTGGAATTGCTCCAAGTTTTGCAATGCAACAAGACGATTTGACTTTGAATATTGGTGTTGGCCTGTTTTACAGTATGGATAAAGAAGGTAAAAACGATAAATTTTTAATTTATCCACAGATTAATGCTTCCTATAAAGTGGTGGGTGATTTGATGATTTTTTATGCTGGAGCAGAAGGGAATTTGGAACAGAATACCTATATGGATTTTGTTAGTGCAAATCCTTATTTATCACCTACATTGAACATTACGCCAACAGATAAACAATATGATATTTTTGCCGGTTTGAAAGGAAAATTGACCAATAGTGTGAGTTATAATATTCGTGGTTCTTATGTAAATGAAAGAAATAGAGCGCTGTTTAAAAGCAATGATTTTACCGAAAATAACACTAATGAAGATTATGCTTTTGGGAATTCCTTCCAAGTGGTTTATGATGACATGAAAACCGTGAGTTTTTATGGGGAATTAAAAGCCGATTTTTCAGATGATGTGACATTTGGAATTGATGGAACTTTTAGTAGTTATGCAAATAATTTTCAAGCTGAAGCCTGGAATTTACCGGCAATAAAGTTGAACGCAAAAATTGATTTCAATATCACCAAAAAATGGTATGCTGGTGCAAATGTGTTTTATGTTGGAGAAAGAAAAGATCAAAAATTGAACACGGATATAGTTTATGTTGTGGCTCCAAGTCCAATTACATTAGACAGTTATTTTGATGTAAATGCGCATTTAGGATTCAAATACAGTGACAGATTAACTGCTTTTTTAAGAGCCAATAACATTACGAACAAATCGTATCAAAAATGGTTAGATTATCCGGTTCAGGGATTTCAGGTAGTTTTAGGCGCGAATTATAAATTTGATTTTTAGATCTTGCCACAAAGCCACAAAGGCGCAAAGTTTTATTTGTTCTTTTGTGATAAAACAAATATTATTTTCTTTTTCTTTGCGACTTAGCGTCTTCGTGGCAAAAAAATATGACTTTCAAACAAAAAATACACCAGCATTATCTCCAACTAGTCCAAGACAGAATTGATGTTTTCAAGGATATGATTGTAGCTTTGACCGAAGATTCAAAGAATGATGCCAAAGGTTCGGCCGGTGACAAACACGAAACGGCTTTGTCTATGATGCACATCGAGCAGGAAAAACTCAATCACAAATTGAAAGAAGTTCTTACTCAAAAAGCTATTTTAGATAAAATTGACTCAACCACAATTGCCAAAACCATCATCGTCGGAAGTTTGGTCAAAGCCAATGGAATTTATCTTTATTTGAGTGCAGCACTTCCTAAAATTGCGGTTGAAGAAATTAATGTAATAGCACTTTCTCCCCAATCTCCTTTGGGAAATAAATTAATGGGAAATGAAATTGGATTTTCGTTTGAAATTAATGGAACGAAGTATTTGATTGAGAGTATTGAATAGAAATCCCTATCATCTGTGCCCTCTTTTCTTGAACAGACTAGTATTTCAAAATAGTTTTCCAATATCAAAAATCAATTCAAACATAATGTTAAATTGATATCTTCTTTCACAAAATACTGTCGAAATCATTAAAATAAAACATCATTCCCTCATAAAACTTTCGTAATTTTGCCGACTTAAAAGTTTGACTTTAAAACGAAACGAAATTATGAACAAAACAATGACAGTCGACATCTTGTCGAGTATTAAAGGAGCACAGCCCTCAGAGTCCGTGAACCAATTATTTGAGGTGATTAAAAATGCAATTCCAACAAATAATAATGCTGCAAATAATGTCAATCATAATTGTGTGTCTGTGAGTAATTTAAGAGATGATGTTGTGATAGAGAGTTCGGCTATGGAGAAACAAATAATTTTGGAAAACTTCCCGAACAAGAAAAATGGTTTTTTAGTTGTTGCTAAAGTTATAGAAGGATAAAAAAATGGATTCTCAAATAAAAAAAATACACCAACAATTGGTGTCAAAACAAATAACTTGCACCGCTTTGGTACAAGAAAAATTAGATTTACTTAAGCAAAACACTTACAACTCTGTAAATTCTTTGTTAGATACTTTGGCACTTGATTTAGCTGCTAAAGTGGATGCTAAAATTGCAAATGGGGAAACAATAGGTTTGTTAGAAGGAATTCCTTTTGGAATTAAAGATGTATATATGTTGCAAGGAACTTATGCTACGGCAAGTTCTGATTTGTTAAAAAACTATAAATCACCTTACACGGCTACTGCAATTCAAAAATTATTGGATGCGGGTGCTATTCCGTTAGCAAAAGAAAACTGTGATAGTTTTGGTCACGGTTCTTCAAGTGAAAACACCATTTTTGGAGCTGTAAAAAATGCTATCAATCCAGAATTAGTTGCAGGAGGTTCAAGCGGTGGATCTGCGGTTAATGTTGCCAAAGAATATACTGCGTTTTCTATTGGTGGCGATACGGGCGGTTCTATTCGTCAGCCTGCTGGATACAATCATATTTACGGTTTTAAACCAACTTACGGAAGGATTTCTCGATTTGGATTGATGGCTTATGCGTCTTCTACAGATTGCGTGGGTCCATTGGCAAAATCGATTGAAGATATTCGAATTGTGTTAAATGTAATAAGTGGAAAAGATCTAAAAGATCAAACTTCAATTACTTCAACAGAAATAAGTGAAGAAGCAATTGCAGCTTCAGCTGTGAAAACAATTGGGTATTTCAAAAACTTTATTGAAAGTGATGCAATTGATAGTCAAATAAAAGCCGATTTCTTAGCCACTATCGAAAAACTGAAAACCAAAGGAATTGCGGTAAAAGAATTGGATTTTTTCAAATCGGATATTTTAGTTTCAACTTATTATACGTTGGCAATGGCGGAAACTGCTTCTAATTTATCTCGTTTAGACGGAACTAACTACGGAAACCGTATTGAAGCGGAGAATTTAATCGAAACCTATGCTGTTACCCGTTCTGAAAACTTTTCAGAAGAAACAAAACGTAGAATTGTAGGTGGAAACCAAGTATTATCACAAGGTTTTTCAGATGAAATATATTTAAAAGGATTAGCTTTAAGGGATCAAATTTCGGAGAACTTCAGTAAAGATTTTAAGGAAGTTGATATTATTTTATCACCAGTTACACCAAGCACTCCGCCTAAAATTGGAGACAGTTTAAAAGATCCTTTGGCTATGTATTTATCAGATGCTTACACAGTTGGTTTTAGTTTAGGGCAATTGCCAACTTTAACCGTGCCACAAGGAACAAGTACAGGATTGCAGATTACGGCAGCAAAAAATAATGATGAATTAGTGTTGCAATTTGCAAACTTCTTAAAAGATACAATATAATGGAATTGGAGCAATTAACTGCGGCTATAAAAGCCCACGATTTAGAATTGGTAATCGGACTGGAAACTCACGTTCGATTGAATACCAAAACCAAGTTGTTTTGTTCTTGTCCAAATCAAGAAATTGAAACACCTAACGAAAATATATGTTCGGTTTGTACTGGACAAATGGGCGTTTTACCCGCATTAAATAAAGAAGCAATTGTAAAGGCTATTTATTTTGGAAAAGCGGTGGGTTCATCATTTAGTAATGAAGTAATATCATGGGATAGAAAACATTACGAATATCCAGACAATCCAAAAAATATACAAATCACGCAATTTCACAATCCAATAATTCCCGACGGACAAGTGTCTTGTTATAGAAATGATGGTTCTCAATTTACTGTGAATTTAACCCAGGTTCATATTGAAGAAGATGCTGCAAAGTTGATGCACGAAAAGAAGATTTCTTTAGTCGATTTTAACAAAGCAGGTGTTCCATTGATCGAAATTGTTACAGATCCTTGTATTAGAAATATTGAAGACGCTTCAACTTACGCGCAATACATTCAACGGATTGTTCAAAACTTAGGAATCTCTGAAGCGAATTTGGAGAAAGGAGAATTCAAATCGGATGTTTCTGTGTCTTTACGCAAAAAACATCATTATGAATTAAATCCAAGAACGGAGATTAAAAACTTGAATTCGTTTAAGTTTATGGTCGAAGCTTTGAAAGAAGAAGTAGAAAAACAATTCAATTATTATATTGAGCATAAAGAATTTAGACCTGACCAGACTACGGTTTTGTGGGATGCTGATTTGAAGCAAACCAAAGTAATGCGTAAAAAAGAATTTGAAGCGGATTATCGTTTTATTTCGGAACCGGATTTGCCTTTTGTAAACATAAAAGCGGAGATTGAAGCGATTAAAGTCGATACAAGTGCCTTGCCTTACGCTGTGGAATCTATTTTGATAAACGGCGGTGTTTTGCCTCAAGACGCTAAATTTTTTACTGCAGATAAGTTGCGTTCACAAATATTTATAACTATAAATAAAGAAATTAAAGACCCTTCGTTTGTTGCTAAAACATTGGCTAACAATATAAAGGCTGAGGACTATGCTAAAATCAATAATATTGATCACTTAATAGAAATTTTCAAATTATTTAAAGCGGAGAAAATCACAGCGGTTCTGGTTCAAAATGGAATTACGGGTTATTTAAAAGATCGAACTTTTGACTACAACAAGTACTTTGAAGACAATACTATTTCAGAAGATAAAATTCAAGAAGTTATAGCAACCGTAATTTCAGAAAATGAGGCTGTTGCCAATGATATTAAAGCTGGAGACCAAGGAAAAGCTGGTATTTTAGTAGGTAAGGTTTTGGCAATAATTGGAAAAGGAGCCAATGGAAAAGTAATTCGCCAAATTATTTTAGATACATTAGGAGCTGCTGCTGTTTTAGAAAATAAGCAATCATTTGAAAAGGTTTCCACAGAAACAATTATAGAGAATAAAGAAATTCAAGAAGAATCACTTCCTGAAATTCCTATTATTATAAAAGATACCTATAGAACGCATAAAATTTCACAATTATCCGATTCAACCATTCAAGAAGAAGTGATGTTGTCGGGTTGGGTTGCTAGTGTTCGGGACCACGGTGAATTAATGTTTATTGATTTGCGTGATTCAAGTTATGAAATTTTTCAAGTACGAATCAGTAGGGAATCATTTCCTAACATTGATGAGTTAGTGAAATTGAAACCAGAATCTGTTATTTCCGTAACTGGAATTGTTGTTGGACGTCATGAGGATGATTATAATGCAGGTTTACGTACCGGTAAAATTGAATTGGAAACTTCGGTATTGGAGATTTTAAACTTATCGAAAACATTGCCTTTTGAAATCAAAAGAGCGGCAAAAACAAACGAAGCAATTCGTTTTCAATACAAGTTCTTAGATCATAGAAATGAAGAAGTACGAAGAGCGATTGTAAACCGTCATAAAGTAATTAAATTATTGCGTGACATTTTAGATGAGGAAGAGTTTTTAGAAATTGAAACCCCAATTTTAAGTGCAGGAACCGATGAAGGAGCACGTGAATTTATTGTTCCTACTCGTAAAGGTTCAGGTTTGTTTTATACGCTTCCACAAGCGCCACAGCAGTTCAAACAGATGTTGATGGTAAGTGGTTATGAAAAGTATTTCCAAATTGCGCGTTGTTTTAGAGATGAAGACTCTCGTGGAGATCGTCAACCCGAATTTACTCAATTGGATATGGAAATGGCTTACGCCAGTATGCAACAAATTATAGATTTAAACACAAAAATGTTTAATGAAGTGGTTAAGAAAATATATGGCAACAAATGGATTTTGCGTCCGTTTGAAGTGATTACCTACAAAGATGCTATGGATTTCTATGGTTGTGACAGACCCGATTTGCGTTATGGCTTAAAAATGCAAGACATTACAGATATTGTAAAAGAAACCACTTTCCAAGTTTTTAGTAAACCTATTGAAGAAGGTGGAATTGTAAAATGTATCAAGGTTTCTGCTAAAGAGCAAGGAAACAAACGTATGTCTAAAGGTCAAATCGAAAACCTTACTGCAATTGCACAACAGCACGGTTTAGGTGGATTGGCTTATATTATTGTAAATGAAGATGAGTTACAATCTCCAATTATTAAGTTTTTAGGGGAAGATATTGCTGCAGGAATTATAAAAGTTACCAATGCGCAAGTAGGGGATATCGTTTTCTTCTCGGCGGCAGATTATGCAACGGCTAACAAAGCTTTGGATGCCGTTCGCCAAGAAATGGGTAAAATATTGCACTTAATTAATCCGAAGGAATTACGTCCGGCTTGGGTTATTGATTTTCCAATGTTTGAAAAAACGGATGAAGGAAGATGGACCTTTACACACAATCCTTTCTCGATGCCAGCCATTTATGATTTGCAAAAGCATATGAATGGTGTTGATGAAGAAATAGGAACGATTATCGCACAACAATACGACATAATCTTAAACGGTTACGAAATTGGTGGAGGTTCAGTTCGTGCACATAAATCGGAAATTCTGGAAGCAACTTATAGAAATATGGGTTACAATAAAGAAGAAATGATGAAGAGTGTTGGAACTATGTACAAAGCTTTTCAATACGGCGCACCACCACACGGAGGAATTGCTTGGGGAATCGATCGTTTGATGATGATTTTGGAGAAAAAAGCATCTATTAGAGAGGTTATGGCTTTTCCAAAAACAGGTTCTAGTGAAGATTTATTATTTGGCGCACCGTCTCTTTTATCAGATAAAAAGGTGGAAGAAATGAATGTGAGGATTATGAGAAAATAGATTGGATTATATTATCTTAAACCATTTAAAAACGTTCTCAATTTGAGAGCTTTTTTTTTAGTCTTAAATCTTAAGATTTAAACTACAATACGTTTATTTATTCTCATTATAAACTAAGAAAAATTATACAAAAAATTAATTAAAAGTGTTTTTTTTTTTAGTTTTGATGTGATTTAAATTCCAAATATAAACTATTATCTTATGAAACTTATTAAAATTTATTTGTTGTTTTTTACTCTATTTGCTTTGGCACAGGAAAATAATAACTCTACTTTATATCATTTGGAAAATAGAAAAGGAAAGCTGTTTTTGGGGGTTGGGTCAGAATACAGAATAACACCAAAATATAATGGAGCAGCTTCGTCATTAAATAATGTTTATACTGAAATAGATATCCAAAATACAGGTGCTGCATTTAATTATAATTTAAGTTATTTTGCATTAAAGAACTTGAGTTTAAACTTTGAGCATTCTGTTAGATATAATTTTTTGATGTACAATAGAGATATTTCTGGAGGAGCTAAAAAAGCTGAAAAAACGATGATTATGGACTATAATTTTTATGTCGATTATTATTTTCCTATTAATGAAAAAAGTCAACTTTTTGCAAGAGTTGGTATTTCATTGTTTAACAGAGGGACTAATTATTCTGGAGAAACATTTGTTTATGATTCAAATGGCAATGTGGCTGGACATTATATAAATTCTGGAACATTTCAATATGAACCGATGATTTATGCTGTAGGTTATAGTAGGGATAAATTAAAATTAATAGCTGGAGTTTACACTTCTTCGGAAACTCCTTATTTTCAGTCTAGTAACAGCCTAACAATTCCGTATTTAAAATTAACTTATACACTTTGTAAGTTGTAAATTTTAAATAATAATTGGAATTATTTCATTTTTCAAATTTCCAAAACGGCATTTTAAATGTTTATTTTGGGAATTTGTTTTTTTAGGTTAGTTTCTCTTCTTTAGAAATTGATTTTTTCTATTGTCATTACTATCGAAATTGACACTCTTTTGTTAATAACTTACCAACTTATAACCTTATTTTGTCCTTAAATTCACTCGCATTTTTATATATTTGCGTGTTATACAAAAAATACATTTTTAGAGTAAATTCATATGAGCGACGAAATTAAAAAGAACAATTATTCAGCAGATAGTATTCAGGCATTAGAAGGAATGGAGCACGTAAGAATGCGCCCTTCAATGTACATTGGAGATGTAGGTGTTCGTGGGCTACATCATTTAGTTTATGAGGTTGTAGATAACTCCATTGATGAAGCAATGGGTGGTTATTGTGATACCATTAGAGTGGATATTAATGAGGATGGATCAGTTACCGTTGAAGACAACGGACGTGGAATTCCAGTTGATATACATAAAAAAGAAGGTGTTTCAGCACTTGAAGTTGTAATGACTAAGATTGGTGCGGGAGGAAAATTCGACAAAGATTCTTATAAAGTTTCTGGTGGATTGCACGGTGTTGGGGTATCTGTAGTGAATGCACTGTCTAAACATTTGAGAGCTACAGTTCACAGAGACGGAAAAGTCTATGAGCAAGAATACGAAAGAGGAAAATCTCTTTATCCTGTAAAACAAATTGGCGAAACTACTAAAAGAGGAACTATAGTTACTTTTTATCCAGACCCAGTTATTTTCACTCAAACAGTTGACTTTACTTACGATACTTTATCGTCAAGAATGCGTGAATTGTCTTTTCTTAACAAAGGAATAACAATTACTTTTACGGATAAAAGAGAACTGGATAAAGATGGAAATTTTGTTTCAGAAATTTTCCATTCTACTGAAGGTTTAAAAGAATACGTTCGTTATTTGGATGCCAATCGGGAACCAATTATTTCTCACGTAATCTCAATGAATTCTGAAAAAGGGGAAGTTCCGGTTGAGGTTGCCTTAATTTACAATACGAGTTATACTGAGAATATTTTTGCCTACGTAAATAACATCAATACTCACGAAGGAGGAACGCACTTACAAGGTTTTAGAACTGGATTAACCAGAGCCTTGAAGAAATATGCAGATGCTTCTGGAATGTTGGATAAATTGAAATTCGAAATTGCCGGAGATGACTTCCGTGAAGGACTTACGGCTATTATTTCGGTAAAAGTTTCAGAACCACAATTCGAAGGTCAGACCAAAACAAAATTAGGAAATAGGGAAGTAGTTGCACCGGTAAGTCAAGCGGTGAGCGAAATGATTGAAAATTATTTGGAAGAAAATCCAAATGATGCTCGAATAATTGTTCAAAAAGTGATTCTTGCTGCCCAGGCTCGTCACGCTGCCAAAAAAGCACGCGAAATGGTACAACGCAAAACCGTAATGGGTGGTGGCGGTTTGCCAGGAAAACTATCCGATTGTTCTGAGCAAGATCCTTCAAAATGTGAAGTTTATCTTGTCGAGGGAGATTCGGCTGGAGGAACAGCAAAACAAGGTCGTGACCGTGCTTTTCAAGCTATTTTGCCTTTAAGAGGTAAGATTTTGAATGTGGAGAAAGCGATGCATCACAAAGTGTTTGAAAACGAAGAGATTCGAAATATATTTACGGCACTTGGAGTAACTGTTGGAACAGAAGAAGATAGTAAAGCCTTGAATATTTCAAAATTGCGTTACCATAAAGTAATTATTATGTGTGATGCCGATGTCGATGGTAGTCACATTTCTACTTTGATTTTAACATTCTTCTTCCGTTTTATGAAAGAATTGATTGAAGAAGGACATGTATATATTGCAGCTCCTCCTTTATATTTAGTGAAAAAAGGAACCAAAAAAGAATACGCCTGGACTGAAGATCAACGTGATCAAGCTAATGCAAGAATGGGCGGAAGCGCAGCAATTCAACGTTATAAAGGTCTTGGAGAGATGAACGCGGAGCAATTATGGGAAACCACAATGAATCCAGGTTTCAGAACTTTACGTCAGGTAAATATTGATAGCCTTGCCGAAGCTGACAGAGTTTTCTCTATGCTAATGGGGGATGAAGTACCACCACGAAGAGAATTCATCGAGAAAAATGCAGTTTATGCCAATATTGATGCTTAATTAAAAAAGAATGCCCTAGCCCCGATAGTAGTGAAAATCCCACGCTTTTTTGCGTGGATTGTAACGGATAGCGGGATTAGCTTTAAATAAAAAACAACAACAAAACAACATAAAATGAAAGTTACAATAGTAGGAGCGGGAAATGTGGGAGCATCTTGCGCAGATGCGATTTCTTATAGAGGAATTGCGAGTGAAGTAGTATTATTAGATATTAGAGAAGGTTTTGCCGAAGGTAAAGCAATGGATATTTCTCAATGTGCTACCAATACAGGTTTTAATACCAAAGTATCTGGTGTAACCAATGATTATTCAAAAACAGCGAATAGCGATGTAGTTGTTATTACTTCTGGGATTCCAAGAAAACCAGGAATGACTCGTGAAGAATTAATTGGCATCAACGCAGGAATTGTAAAAACAGTTGCTGATAATGTTTTGACACATTCTCCAAATGCAATTATTGTTGTAGTTTCAAATCCTATGGATACAATGACATACTTGACATTGAAAGCTACAGGTTTGCCAAAAAACAGAATTATAGGGATGGGAGGAGCACTTGATAGCTCACGTTTTAGATATTATTTGTCAAAAGCATTAGACAAATCACCTAACGATATTTCTGCAATGGTTATCGGTGGTCACGGAGATACAACAATGATTCCATTGACAAGATTGGCTTCTTATAATGGTATTCCGGTTTCTGAATTCCTTTCAGAAGAAGAATTAGTTAAAGTTGCTGCTGACACAATGGTAGGTGGAGCTACTTTAACTGGACTTTTAGGAACATCAGCTTGGTATGCACCAGGAGCTTCAGTAGCATATTTAGTGGATAGTATCTTGAATGACCAAAAGAAAATGATTGCTTGTTCTGTTATGTTAGAAGGTGAATATGGCCAAAGCGATATATGTATCGGCGTTCCCTGTATCATCGGTAAAAACGGAATTGAAGAAATCCTTGATATTAAATTAAGTGATGCTGAAAAAGCGGCTTTCGCCAAAAGTGCAGATGCAGTTCGAAATATGAATGCTGACCTAAAATCGGTTTTAGCATAATAATTTCGGTATAAAATAGAGAAGACTGCACTTTTGCAGTCTTTTTTTTGACATTAATCAATAAATAAATTGGTTAATCTTTGCGTTAATTATATATTTGCTCGGTCAAAAAATGATGAGATAAATCATAATGTTTTATTTTTAGCCAAAAATAGAGGTTATGTCTTATTTTACAAGGGTTGAAACCAAAAAAAAATACAATAAACAATTAATTTTTAGTAATAATGCAGAATAAAGGACTTATTAAATTTTTCGCAATTCTATTTGCATTGGTAAGCATTTACCAACTTTCGTTCACTTTCGTTTCTAGCAAAGTCAAAAACGATGCAAAAACGTTTGCTAATGGAAATCCTCAGAAAGAATTAAAATATTTGGATTCCATAGGAAAAGAAAATGTTTTCAATCTTGGATTTACCAATTTTACTTTCAATGAAGTAAAAGACAAGCAAATCAATAAAGGTCTTGACTTAGAAGGTGGTATTAACGTGATATTGCAAATATCTGTAAAAGATGTTTTGAAAGGATTAGCTAATAATTCTAAAAACCCGGTTTTCAATAAATCGTTAGCTGATGCAACTGCAAACCAAAGAGGAAATCAAGCCTATATTGATGCCTTTTTCGAAGCATTTGATGCCAATTCTAAAGGAACTGTAAAACTTGCTTCTCCAGATATTTTTGCAAACAGAACTATGCAAGGTGAAGGCGGAATTGATTTTCAAATGACCGATGCTGAAGCTCAAAAAGTAATTCGTAAAAAAGTAGACGAATCAGTTGATAGTGCTTTTGGAGTTTTAAGAAAACGTATAGATCAATTTGGTGTAACTCAACCTAATATTCAAAAATTAGGAAATTCAGGTCGTATCCTTGTGGAACTTCCAGGTGCAAAAGACGTGGATCGTGCTAAAAAATTATTATCAAGCACGGCTCAACTTCAATTTTGGGAAACCTACAAAATAGATGAAATTGGTAATTTTTTGATGGCTGCAAATGAAGCCTTGAAAAAAACCGAAATCAAAACTCCAGAGGTTAAAGCAGTTGTTAAAGATACTTTGAGTGCTTTATTAACTGATAAAAAAGATTCATCTGCTACTAAAAAAGGGAACAATCCTATACTTGATAAAATTATTCAACAAGGTGGTGGACCAGTTTTGGGTTTATTTTCACCAAAAGATACTGCAGTTGTTGGGGGTTATTTAAGAAGAGCCGACATAAGAGTTTTATTGGCTGCAGATCAGCGTTATGCAAAATTTGTTTGGGGAAAACCAACCACACTTAAAGATCCTAAAGGAAAAGAAATCGATGCTGTTGAATTATATGCCTTAAAAGGAAATAGAGACAATATGGCATCAATGGGTGGCGGTGTTGTTACTGATGCTAAAGATTCATTCGACCAATTGGGAAAACCTTCTGTGACGATGCAAATGAATGGTCAAGGAGCAAAAGCTTGGGAAGAATTAACTGGAAGAGCTTTTACTCAAAAAAGCAATATTGCCATTGTTTTGGATAATATTGTGTATTCTGCACCAGGTGTTTCTAGCGGTCCAATTTCAGGAGGAAGATCAGAAATTTCAGGTTCTTTTGAAATTTCAGAAACCAAAGATTTAGCCAATGTATTGAGAGCGGGTAAACTTCCTGCAGCGGCCGATATTGTTCAGTCAGATGTAGTTGGGCCATCTTTGGGTCAGGAAGCGATTGATAATGGCACTAATTCAGCTCTTTTAGGGTTGTTGTTAGTGTCACTTTGGATGATGATTTATTATGGAAAAGCAGGTTGGTATGCAAATGTTGCATTAGCAGTCAACTTATTATTCTTGTTCGGAATTTTGGCAAGTTTAGGTGCTGTGTTGACTTTGCCAGGTATTGCTGGTATTGTTTTGACAATGGGTACTGCTGTAGATGCGAATATCATTATTTATGAAAGAGCAAAAGAAGAACTACGTTCCGGAAAATCACTTGAAGAGGCTGTAAAAACATCCTACGGATGGAAAGGGGCTATGCGATCTATTGTAGATGCAAACGTTACCCACATTTTAACTGGTGGTGTGTTGTTTATTTTTGGTTCAGGACCAATAAAAGGATTTGCAACTACATTGTTAATTGGTATCATTACCTCTTTGTTTACCTCAATCTTTATTGCAAGAATCTTTATTGATTGGACTATAAGCAAAAATAATAAATTGTCATTTGTAACTAATTTTTCTAAAAATTTCTTTACAAATTTCCACTTCGATTTCTTGAAAATTAAGAAATGGACCTATGCATTTTCTGCACTTGTAACAATCGTGAGTATTTATTCATTAGCTACAAATGGGTTGGATCAAGGTGTCGACTTTGTTGGAGGAAGAACCTTCCAAGTTCGTTTTGAAAAACCTGTTGAAGCTGAAGTAGTAAAAGCAGAATTAGCAAAAGTTTTTGATGGTAGTGCCGAAGTAAAGGTTTTTGGTAAAGACAATCAATTAAAAATTACTACAAAATATAAAGTACAAGAGCACGGAATACAGGCAGATCAAGAAGTGAACAAATTGTTGTATGATAATTTAAAAAAATACTATTCTGCAGGATTAACGTATGATAAATTTGTAAATGCCTATGACGGAAAAACATTAGGTGTTTTACTAGCCTCGAAAGTAGGGCCAACAATTGCCGAAGATATTAAAACTAATGCATACTGGGCAGTACTTGGTGCAATGCTTATAGTAGGTTTATATTTGATAATCAGTTTTAGAAAATGGCAATACAGTTTAGGTGCGATTGCGGCTGTAATACACGACGTTATTTTCGTATTGGGAATTTACTCTTTGTGTTATAAATTTATGCCTTTTGGTATGGAAATAGACCAACACTTTATTGCTGCGATTCTTACTGTTATAGGTTATTCGATGAATGATACCGTAATTGTATTTGACAGGGTTCGTGAATTTTTGGATGGTAAAAAAGCCAAAGGAAATTTCAATAGCATTGTAAACCAATCTATTAATAGCACAATGTCTAGAACTATTAATACGTCATTAACAATGATTATGGTGTTATTGATTATGTTTATTTTTGGTGGTGATTCAATACGTGGATTTATCTTCGCAATGCTTATAGGTATTATCGTGGGAACTTACTCTTCATTGTTTATTGCAACTCCTGTTTTGTGTGATACAATGTCTGAAGAAGAGCATAAAAAAATTGAACGTGAGCATAATGTTTAAAATGGATTAGATTTTATATAAATTATACGAAAGACCCGAATTTTATTCGGGTCTTTTTTTTGTACAAAAACTTTTCTATTATAGGATATTTTTTTTCTAAGTGGACAATAATTATATAATTAGTTTTGTTGAAGAGTCAAATTTTATATATTTACGAAATATTGCTATAATTCCCCCAGATTTTAAAGCAACCTAAAACCTATAATTATGAAAAATTTTTTCAGGTCTTTCGTCTTTCTGTTTTTGATAACTGCTTTTTTGAATACAAATGTTTTAGCTAAAAGCAGTATCAACGGTAATGCAAGTATGAGTCTTGTTGCCGCTCCTATAGTAACTACTCCAGTATATTTATGTCAATTTAGTGTTGCAGTTCCATTAACAGCTACACCTTCGGTAGTTGGTGCAACCCTGAAATGGTATACAGCATTAACTGGGGGAGTGGCATTACCAGGAGCGCCTACGCCAATCACCACGACTGTGGGAACAACAACGTATTATGTTACTGAAACACCTCTTTTGGGTGTTGAAAGTACTCCTCGAACTCCAATTAAAGTGGATGTGGTTGCTAATGATAATCAAACTATTTCATTTATTGATTGCGTTTACAACAAAACTCAATTAAATTCGATATATTTTGATTGGGCAAACATTCTAAATCATCCTGCTAATGCATATAACTATAGTTATTCTATCCAAGGAGGCCCATCAGTTCTTGGAAATGCAAACAATTCATCAGTCGAAATATTTAATGTATTACCAGGTCAATCTGTTACTGTAACTATTATTTCTGTCGTCGGATTTCCTTGCGTCCCAGTAAATTCCAAAACTTGTAGTTTACCTTGTGTTACAATGACTACACCAACATTTGCAATACCAACAACCTATTGCATAAATGATATTGTAGTTTTACCCACAACTTCAACTAATAGTCCTTTTATAACTGGAACCTGGAGCCCCTTTCCAGTTGATACTTCAACAATGGGTACAACAACATATACTTTTACTCCAGACCCAATTTCATTTCCTTGTGCATTGACTACAAAATTGAGTCTATCGGTAGAACCCATAGAACCTGATTTTACCGATTTTTCAATCTGTTCTGGAGATCCAGTACTTATTTTAAGTAATTTATCAAATAATGGAATTACTGGAACTTGGAGTCCCACCAATACAGTTGATACATCAATATTAGGGATAGGGACTTTTCCTTTTACTTTTATTCCAACTCTAGGTCAACCTTGTACACCAACTAATAAAACAATAAATGTTACTGTAAATTCCTCAAACGCAATTTTAAACTTGAATTGGACAGTTACAGAAGCTTTTGCAAAAAATCAAATAGTCACAGTAACAGATCCAGTTGGGGCTAATTATTTATATCAAATGGATTCTGGACCATTTCAAACTAGTCCAGTTTTCGAAAATGTAGCTTCAGGAATTCGTTCTATTACCGTAAAGGATATAAATGGTTGTAGTGAGTTGACTGACAATAATGTTTTGGTGATTGGCTATCCTAAATATTTCACTCCAAATGGTGATAATCATAATGAAATGTGGAATATTCCAACTCTTAGCGATCAATTGAATGCAAGAATTTATATATTTGATCGATATGGTAAATTATTGAAAGATATTAGTCCTAAAGACCCTGGTTGGGACGGAACGTATATTGGTCAGCCAATGCCTGCAGACGATTATTGGTTTACTGTAGAATATGTTGAACAAAGTATTGTCAAAAAATACAAATCACATTTTTCTTTGAAGAGATAAAATAAAAAAGCTTCCAATTTTGGAAGCTTTTTTTATTGAGTTTTGTTATCGTAAATCTATAAGTGGACAGGTTTTTCAGCAGTAAATACAAAATACAATCCGATTAATATAAATGGGATGCTAAGCCATTGTCCTGTTGAAAATAATCCCAAAGCACTTTCAAAACCACCTTGACTTTCTTTTACATACTCCACAACAAAGCGCACGGTCCATAAAAGCACTAGAAAAAGACCAAATAAATAACCTGATTTTTCTCTAGCATTTGTTTTCCAATACAAGAAAAACAAAATGGCAAATACAAAAATATAGCAAAAAGCTTCATATAATTGCGCTGGATGTTTAGCCGGAACCTGAAAAAGTAATTCAGCATATTTAGGGTCAGTGGCAATGGCGTGATATGCTTCTTTTGGAGTAGTTAATTGGGTTGCATTTACGGCATCTTTTGGCGTGAAATAGTCTCTAATAAATTTTATTCCAAATTGTGAATCAGTTTCTTTTCCAACAATTTCTGAATTGAAAAAATTTCCTAATCTCACAAAAATAGCTCCACTTGATACTGGAACAACTATTCTGTCTAAAATCCATAACAGAGGTTTCTTCAATATATTTTTGCTGAAATAATACATTGTGATTATTATGGATATTGCAGCTCCATGACTTGCCAATCCTTGGTAACCTGTAAATTCAAAATTTGGAGTAAAGCGGAATGGTAAAAATATTTCTAATAAATGATTGCGATAATATTCCCAATCATAAAACAAAACGTGACCCAATCGAGCACCAATCAATGTGGATAAAACTATCCAAATAAATAATGAATCCAGTTTATCTATAGGTTCATTTTCACGTTCGAATATGTTTTTCATAATGTACCAACCCAGTCCAAAAGCAATCACAAACATCAGGCTGTAAAAACGAATTACAAAAAAACCTAAATCAATTCCTTCTGATGGATTCCAAACTATGTTTAATGCGTGTGTCATTATTTTTTATATTTATTGTAAAAATACATTTTTTGTTTTGAGTTTCAATATTTTTTATTGATGGTTGTGATTGCATTTCTTTGGTGGAACAGGATCATATCCTGTTTTACCCCAAGGATGGCAACTCAAAATTCTTTTTACTCCTAAAAAACCACCATAAAATAGACCGTGTTTTTGTAATGCTTCAATCATATAACTCGAGCAAGTAGGTTCAAATCTGCAAGCTGATGGTGTAAAAGGGGAAATCGCAGTTTGATAAAACCGAACCAAAAATACAAAAGGGAATATAAGAATTTTTGATAACATAATTTTTATAGTAACAATCCACTATCGAATTACTGAACACTAAAAGTAGTTCCCTCTTTACCATCTTTCAATTGAATTCCCAAAGCAATCAATTGATTTCTTATTTGGTCTGACATTGCGAAGTCTTTATTGGCTCTGGCTTCATTTCGCATGACAATTAGCATATTGACTACACCTTCTAGTTTTTCGTTGTTGCTCTCTACTGATTTTTCATCTTTTAGACCCAAAACATCAAAAACAAAAGATTGTATCAAATTGCTAAATAGTTGCAAATCTTCAGATGTAAGTGCGGCCGAATTATCATTTAATAAATTAATAAAGCGAATGCCTTCAAACAAATTGGCAATTAAAATAGGAGTGTTAAAATCATCGCTCATTGCTTCATAACAACTTTGTATCCATTCAGATACTGAAAAGGAAGAAGTAGTATTTGGCTGAATAGTTGCAAGCAAATTTACACCTTCTAGCAATCGATTTAATCCTTTTTCACTTGCTAACATTGCCTCGTTTGAAATATCTAAAACACTTCGATAATGAGCTTGTAAGAAACAAAAACGGACTACATTAGGTTGGAATTTCTTTTCAAAAAAAGAATTTTCTCCTGAAAGCAATTCCATTGGTAATATGTAATTTCCAGTCGATTTGCTCATTCGCAAACCATTCATTGTAAGCATATTGGTGTGCATCCAAATATTTACTGGAGAAGTCCCATTGCATGCTTTCCCTTGAGCCACTTCGCATTCGTGATGTGGAAATTTTAAATCCATTCCACCTCCGTGAATATCAAATCGTTCTCCTAAATATTTTGTACTCATCGCAGTACATTCTAGATGCCATCCAGGAAAACCTTCGCCCCAAGGAGAGTTCCAACGCATAATATGTGCCGGTGAAGCATTTTTCCATAAAGCAAAATCTTGAGGATTTTTCTTTTCGTTTTGACCGTCTAAATCACGGGTATTGGCAAACAATTCATCAATATTGCGATGACTCAATTCACCATAGTTGAATCCTTTTTTATTGTATTCAAAAACATCAAAATATACAGAACCATGAGTTTCGTATGCGAAACCATCGGCAATTAGTTTTTGGATAAGTTCTATTTGTTCAATGATATGGCCAGTAGCTGTAGGTTCGATTGTAGGGGCTAAAAAATTAAATTTTTCTAAAACCTGATGAAAATCGACAGTATATTTTTGCACAACTTCCATTGGCTCCAATTTTTCTAGCCGAGATTGTTTTACAAAACGGTCGTTTTCTACATTTCCGTCATCAGTTAAATGTCCTGCATCTGTGATGTTTCTAACATAACGTGTTTTGTAACCTAAATGTAAAAAATATCTGAAAATTACATCAAAAGACATAAAAGTTCTTACGTTTCCAAGGTGTACATTGCTATAAACCGTTGGGCCACAAACATACATTCCGACATTTCCTTCATGGATTGGCTTGAAAATTTCTTTTTCTCCCGAAAGAGTATTGTATATTTTTAAGGTTTGGGATTTGTATAAAGGCATAAAATTTATGATTTGTAATTTTGACGATTATGGAAATCACCAATTAAACAATAATTAGAATTTTGTATCTAACTTAATATATTCCAAAAGTTCTCTGCGAGTTTGCTCATTTTTAAATTTACCTCCAAATTCTGAGGTCACAGTACTACTTTCAATGTCTTTTATTCCTCTCGAATTAACACATAGATGTTTTGCATCGATGATGCAGGCAACGTCTTCGGTGTTAAGCGCGATTTGAAGCTCTTGAACAATTTGCATTGTTAAACGCTCTTGAACCTGAGGTCTTTTAGAATAATATTCAACAATTCGATTTATTTTTGAAAGACCAACAACTCTACCACTAGATATATAGGCTACATGAGCTCTTCCGATAATTGGTAATAAATGGTGCTCACAAGTTGAATATACCGTGATGTTTTTTTCAACAAGCATTTCACCATATTTGTAATTGTTTTCAAAAGTGGATGCACCTGGTTTTTTTGCAGGATTCAACCCTCCAAAAAGTTCTTTCACAAACATTTTTGCTACTCGATTTGGAGTTCCTTTTAAGCTGTCGTCTGTCAAATCCATTCCAAGAGTTTTCAGAATATTTTCAACATCTTTTTTTATTCTTTCAATTTTTTCATCATCAGAAATATCAAAAGCATCGTCTCTTACAGGATTTTTTGCAGAGGAACTAATATGATTGTTTCCTATTTCGTCCTGAAATTCTTCGTTGTTTATCATTAAAAGTTACAATTATTGTGTGTAATATATAGGGTGCAAAGATAATTAATTAAAGCTAAAGAATTTCTAAAGGGTTTAATAATTAATCTGATAAATTGTAATCGATGTATAGTTCGGTTTTTTGAATTTTTCTATTTCGAATTATAAACTGGAATTGCAACTTTTAAGATTTGTACAGCCTTGATTAGATCTTCTTTTTTCAAAACATAAGCAATTCGCACTTGATTAACTCCAACTCCCGGAGTCGAATAAAACCCTGCTGCTGGAGCAACCATTACGGTTTCGCCATTCAAATCATAACTCTCTAAAAGCCATTGAGCAAAATCGTCGGCATTGTCAACAGGAAGTTGAGCGATACAATAGAAAGCACCTTTTGGTTTAGAAACTATTACGCCATCAATTTTGTTTAGCTCATCAATAAGCGTGTCTCTGCGTTCTCGATATTCCGAAATTACTTCATCAAAATAGCTTTGTGGGGTATCAAGAGCGGCTTCACTGGCAATTTGTTCAAATGTTGGCGGACTTAATCTCGCTTGTGCAAATTTCATCGCGGTCGTCATTACTTCCTTATTTTTTGAAACAATACAGCCAATTCTGGCACCACACATGCTGTAACGTTTAGAAACGGAATCAATCATTATGGTATGTTCTTCAAGACCGGCAATATTCATAACAGAATAATGAACATCACCATCATAAGTAAATTCACGATAGACTTCATCTGAAATCAAAAATAAATCGTGTTTTTTGACCAAAGCGGCCAGTTGTATAATTTCTTCTTTCGAATATAAATATCCCGTTGGATTTCCAGGATTGCAAATAAGAATAGCTTTAGTTTTTGGGGTAATTAATTTTTCAAAAGCAGCAATTGGAGGCAAAGCAAACCCTGTCTCAATGGTTGAAATTACCGGAACTACAGTAACACCGGAGGCAGTTGAAAAACCTAGATAATTAGCATAAAAAGGCTCTGGAATAATGATTTCATCTCCATAGTCCATTGTAGTTCCCATAGCAAATAACAAAGCTTCAGAACCTCCTGTGGTGATAATTATATTTTCTAAATTTACGGCTACATTATGAGCAATATAATACTGTGACAATTTTCTTCTATAACTTTCAAAACCAGCAGAATGACTGTATTCCAATACTTTAACGTTGTTATTTTTCACAGCATTTAGGGCAACTTCAGGGGTTTTTATATCAGGTTGACCAATGTTTAAATGATATACTTTGTGTCCTTTCTTCTTTGCAATTTCTGAATAGGGAACTAGTTTTCGTATAGGAGATTCAGGCATTTGTTTGCCTTTGTTT
The DNA here is from genome assembly GCF_043780635.1 of Flavobacterium sp. Classification (GTDB taxonomy): domain Bacteria; phylum Bacteroidota; class Bacteroidia; order Flavobacteriales; family Flavobacteriaceae; genus Flavobacterium. The sequence goes on along the minus strand of NZ_JAYWCK010000069.1, from coordinate 3,592 downwards.
GATATTTTTGGCATAGCTTCATTTATTGAGATGCAAATTTGCGATTTTTTTTAAAATTAATGTAACTAAAGGGTGTAATTATTGTCAAATAAATATTTATAATTGATATTTTCAGTAATTTTATAGGAACGATTTACAATGAAAAAAATAGTTATTTTATTTTCCTTATTTCTAATTAGCTTTCCTGTTTTGGGACAGGAAGGTTTCGTGCTCGGAAAAGGGGTTGATAAAGTAATTATTCCTTTCAAATTCATCAATAATTTAGCTTTTGTTCCCATAAAGGTAAATGGAGTTGAGTTGAACTTCTTATTGGATTCCGGTGTAGAAGAAACGATTCTTTTTAGTATGGAAGACAAGAAAGAGGTCAGTTTTTCTAATGTAGAAAAAATAGCCTTGAGAGGTTTGGGAAGCGAAGAATCAATTGAGGGATTGAAATCTACCAACAATATATTGGAAGTAAAAGGGTTGAAATCTCCAAATCACCTGTTATACATCGTTTTAGACCAAAGTTTTAACTTATCATCTCACATAGGAATTCCCGTGAATGGCATTATTGGGTATAATTTTTTGAAAAATAATTTAGTGGAAATCAATTACATAAAAAAACGAATTACAGTTTATAGGGATAATGAAAAAAACAGAAAAAGAGTAGAAAAAGAATTCCAAACGGTTCCTATCACTATCGAAAGATCAAAACCCTATATTGCTAGCAGTATAGTTGTAAATTCCATCGAAATTCCGGTAAAGTTATTAATAGACATAGGCAATAGTGATGCAATTTGGCTCTTCGAAAATATTAAAAAATCAATAAAAATACCAACGAAAAATTTTGATGATTATCTTGGGAAAGGGTTTAGCGGCGACGTTGAGGGAAAAAGAGCACAGATAACAAAATTTACACTTTCAAAATTCGATTTTCATAATCCCATTATTGCTTTCCCGGATTCGACTTCGATAAAAAATGTTAAGATGGTGAAGGATCGTGCAGGCTCCGTAGGGTCAGAAATTTTAAAAAGATTTTACATAGTTTTTGATTATCCAAACCAAAAGATGTTTTTAAGGAAAAACGGTAATTTCAATACTCCATTTAGTTATAATAAAAGCGGTGTCGAATTGCAACATTACGGTTTGCAATGGGTTCAGGAAACGGTGCATTTAGAAACTGTTCCAATAATAGTAGGTGATGCAGTTGAAGTTAGAAGAAATAATGCAGATAATAATTTTAAATACAAATTTGTTTTAAAACCTATTTATATAATCGCAAATGTTCGAAAGAATTCTCCGGCTGCAATAAGTGGGTTACAAAAAGGAGATATAATCGTCAAGATTAATGATAAGCCTGGATATGAATTTACTTTGGAAAAAATAAATTCGTTATTGAAATCTGAAGAAGAAAATTGGATAAACTTTGAAGTAGAAAGGGATAGCCAAATTCTAAAGTTTAAATTTCAATTGCTAAATGTATTATAACAAAAACGCTTCTAGAAGTGAATCAAGAAGCGTTTTTTAACTTTATTTAGTGTTATTCAGCAATAACGTCACCTTTTATTTTCAAAGGAATTCTTCCGCCTTCATAATTTACTGCATTCGATTCGACAGTAATGGTTTTTCTGATTGGACCTGCTTGCATATTATATTTAATATCTATTTTCCCTGTTTTCCCTGGCATAATTGGCTCATTTGGCTTTGTTGGAACTGTACAACCACAAGTTGAAAGAACGTTGCTAATAATCAAAGGAGCATCTCCAGTGTTGGTAAATTCAAAAGAGCGAACACCATTGTCGTTTTTCTTGGTAACGGTACCATAATCTATTGTATTGTCTTTTGCTTTAAATTCAATTTTAGGACCATTTTGGGCAAAACTAATACTGCTTAACAATACAATTGCTATTAAAGTAATTATCTTTTTCATTTCAAAATTTTTTATAAGTAAATATACTTTTTTTAATTACAGAGACAAATTTTTATTTCCCTTTTTATACTGTACTTAATTATTTACTTTTGTTCCCAATTAGAATTACAAAAATCAGACCAAAGCTAAATTTTGGTTGTAACAGTTGCTTTTTATGACAATTCCTGCTCAATTTGACGCCAAAACCATTGAAAATAAGTGGTATGAATACTGGATGAAGAATAATTATTTTCATTCGGAACCGGACCACAGAACACCATTTACCATTGTAATTCCTCCTCCTAATGTAACTGGAGTTTTGCATATGGGGCATATGTTGAACAACACCATTCAAGATGTTTTGATCAGAAGAGCACGTCTTAAAGGGTTTAACGCTTGTTGGGTTCCTGGAACAGATCACGCATCTATTGCAACGGAAGCCAAAGTAGTCGCCAAACTGAAAGCTGAAGGAATCAACAAAAATGATTTAACACGCGAAGAGTTTTTGGCACACGCTTGGGAGTGGACTGACAAATATGGTGGCGTAATTCTGGAACAACTCAAACAATTGGGTTGTTCTTGCGATTGGGACAGAACAAAATTCACGATGGATCCTGATATGTCAGCTTCCGTGATTCGTTCTTTTGTGGATTTATACAACAAAGGCTTGATTTATCGCGGGTATCGAATGGTAAACTGGGATCCGGAAGCCAAAACTACTTTGTCTGACGAAGAAGTAATTTATGAAGAACAACAAGGAAAATTATATTTCCTAAAATATAAAATCGAAGGAAGTGAAGACTTTTTGACAGTAGCTACAACGCGTCCCGAAACTATTTTTGGTGACACCGCTATTTGTATTAATCCAAATGACGAACGTTTTGCTCATTTAAAAGGCAAAAGCGCCATTGTGCCCATTTGCGGTCGTGTGATTCCAATTATCGAAGATGAATATGTTGATATCGAATTTGGAACCGGTTGCTTGAAAGTAACTCCTGCTCACGATATGAACGACAAAGCGTTGGGCGAAAAACACAATTTGGAGATTGTCGATATTTTCAATGAAGACGCTACTTTGAATAGTTTTGGATTGCATTATCAAGGAAAAGATCGTTTCGTTGTTCGTGCCGAAATTGCTCACGAATTGGAAAACAGTGGAGCTTTGGCAAAAACGGAAGCTTACTTAAACAAAGTAGGAACTTCCGAAAGAACCAAAGCCGTAATCGAACCTCGTTTGTCAGACCAATGGTTCTTGAAAATGGAAGATTTGGTAAAACCGGCTATAAAATCTGTTTTGGTTGACGGAGAAATTAAATTGCATCCAAAACGGTTTGAAAATACGTATGCACACTGGTTGAATAATATTCGTGACTGGAATATCTCGCGCCAATTGTGGTGGGGACAACAAATCCCTGCCTATTTCTACGGCGATGGAAAGGAAGATTTCGTTGTCGCTGAGAACATTGAAGACGCTTTGGCATTAGCCAAAGAAAAAACTTCTAACTCCCAACTTCTAACTTCCGACTTAAAACAAGATGTTGACGCACTCGACACTTGGTTTTCGTCTTGGCTTTGGCCAATGTCTGTTTTTGGTGGAATTATGGACCCTGAAAACGAAGATTTCAAATATTATTATCCAACGAATGATTTAGTTACCGGTCCAGATATTTTGTTTTTCTGGGTGGCGCGAATGATTATTGC
>NZ_JAYWCK010000068.1:0-9967 GCF_043780635.1 Flavobacterium sp. | reverse complement strand
AATTAAACCGAACTAGTGGTACACTTTTTCCGGAAACCGTTACTTTTGAAGTGGTACACTTTGTCCGGTAGAGTGGTACACTATGGTCCGGTATGTACACCAATCAGAAGTTAACGATAGCCGGTACTACAAAGCGCATCACCGGTATAGTCACGTTGGAAATTTTTTAAAAATAATTTTTCTTTTGGGTCGGCTTTGCAAGCTCTTTGACAAAGCTTTGGTCGTGTGACGGCTTGTGCGGTTTTTAATTGTGCTTGCAAATTACGTGGGCTATTTTACTTTCTCTTTCATTAATTCTGTTAAGGTTACTGCAAAAGGAATTCCTGCTGCTGTCACATGATTATTCTTTGCTTTAATTTCTTTGTATTTTTCTAAATCTTTAAAATTAAAACTTGCTCCGTTAAAGTCATTGCTTTCTTCTTTTTCTATTTCAATTACTAAATAATAGTCTTTAAGGTCGCTGGTTTTGTAGCCAATCAAGCTTGTTCCTTTATAGACTTTTGGACCTTTGCTTTTTATTTTGAAAACTCTATTTGCGGTATCTTTTCCTGATTCTCTGAGAAGTAAATATTTAGCATTTACAACATTGTTTTCTAAACTTAATGACCCCTTGTCGTCATCCATTCTGAAATTATATTTTCCTTCTTTCTTATACCAATCAATATTCAAATTATTCTTGCAGTATCCAACTAATACAAATGTTTCGTCTGGTATTAACTTTTCTTTTTTTGATGAGTCTAAATATTCAGGCATTGGTTCATTTAGCACATTGGTATCGTCCTTTTCATCTTTGTGAATATCATAAACTTTAATTGCTGTGTGTTCTCTTTGGGATGCTCTGTCAATAAAGTTTGCAATTACTTTTCTAATGAAGGTTTTTAAATGCTCTTTGTCTTTATCGTCTTTATTGGGTTTAATAACAAAAGCACCCAAGCCAGGAATTAATTCATGAAAGCCTCTAAAGGGGTCGTTCTTGCCTTCTCCTGGATATAAAACATAAGCACCACCAGTTCTTCTAATTGCATCTTTGTAGGCATGCATTTTTAGTAAATCCTGATTTTTAAATGTTCCTTTCTTTACTTCTTCTGCCTCTTCCTTTATTAGTTCAATGTTTTCTTCCTCTGTCAACTCCTCATCTTTAGATTTAGAAATTAGCTCATAGAAATTTTTGACTTTGTATTTTGCATCAAAGTGAATATGTGTAATCAATTCTGTTCTTTCTGCATCTTTAGCTTCTGTTATTTCTTCAGGCCAAATAGATAAAGTGTAATCAGGACGGAGTGTGGTTGTGTAACTGCCTGAATTCGGAAAAGTTTTGCCGCCACCAAAAGAACGATTATAGGAGAATTGAATATTTAAGTTTCTTGAGGGAGATTTGTATACGCCTTTCATTGCAATGGCCGTTCCCTGCTTTAAGTTAAGCGATAATTGACCTTTATCGTATTGAATTAATTCTGCAATGCTTTTTGGCTCAATCTCAAACACTTCTTTTAACAAGTCGAGTAGTGTAAAAAATAACCAATACTCGTACAGCGTAGCAATATCTTTTTTGCCAGCATCATAAACATTGTCGCCACCGTGCCAAATCAATTTGGCTGCTAAGTCAAATTTTAGCCAAGCATTTAAAACTTCTCTATACCCGCTTTTCCTTTGAAGTACTGGGCTGTTTAGTTTTAGAGAGGTAGGTCTTGATATTTGCTTGAAAAATGATTGATTTAATAAAGTAGATATTTTTGTTGCTAGCAATCCTGATTCAAATTTTGCGGTCGAATATTTTTCAAATTTCAATTCGCAATTTTCGCAGAAAAAAAGAAATTCTTCTAATGCATGTTTAATAAAACGATTTTCGGCTGTGTCTATAGATTCTGTTTTCCTTGTACTATCTATTTTTGTTGGAATGGAAGTTAATCCATAAAACTTATTCAAAAAATGATCATTACTTAGTTCCATGCTGTTACTTTTGGTAACCAGTTGTTTTATGTTTTTTTGATTAAATCTTCTTATTCTTCGAATGTCTTTTACCTCATGTTCCTCTTCCCATTTGGTAGTAGGGTTGGACACAATTTTTTGAATAGCTTCTTCAAATTCTAGTGAATCAATTAATGATTTTACAAAAGAAAAACGTTGATATAAAGTTTCTGGGTTCTTATTGAAATCGGTTTCAAAATGTTGATTAATCGGTGAATCAATCTGCATGATTAAATCAGTGCATCTTTCAGTGATGTCTTCAAGCATAAATCGATAATCTGTTCTATAATCGGACTTGACTGATTGAACTTCTAATTTAATTTTATTGCTTGGTTTAGTTTTTTCAAAATTCAAAATTTCAAATGTTAAAGCCCCCACATAAACATTAGGCGAAATAACTCCTAAATGCGGCTTTCTGCCATGGGGTTGAATAAAATCTGCTTTTTTAAAGGCATATTTAGGATCCGAAAATTCATAATCATAAAAACAACCTTCTGTTAGTTGGTATCGGCATTCGCCTTCTTGATCTGCATTTTCATTATCAAAAAGAGATTTAGGTTTCTTTGCATCAATTGTTAATGCTAATCCCTTCTCTATTTGATCCAAATAAATGATAACAGATTTTAATTCTTTCATAACATTTCTAATCCGTTTTATTATCAATTAGTTGCTGCAAATCTTTTTTGCTTGGAAGAATTAATTCATACTTACTTGCAAATATTTGATTGTTGTTTTCTGGTAAGGTAATTTCTACCAAAGTATCCTTTTTATCTTTACATAAAATTATCCCAATTGTTTTGTTCTCGTCTTCAAGTTTTACGTATCTATCATAATAGTTAACATACATCTGCATTTGACCAAGGTCTTGATGTTTGAGTTTACCAATCTTAAGATCTACTAACACAAAACATTTAAGCAAACGATTATAAAAAACCAGGTCAATTCTAAAATGTTCTTCATCAAAAGTAAATCTTACTTGACGACCTACAAAAGTGAATCCTTTGCCTAGCTCAAGTAAAAAATGTTCCAATTTATCTATGATTGCATGTTCTAATTCAGATTCATTGTATGTATATGATTCTGGTAAATTTAGAAATTCTAGGACATAAGGATCCTTTATCATATCTGTAGGGTTTTCCATTATCTGTCCTTCTGAAGCTAGTTTCATAACCGCAGATTTATCTTTACTTAAACTTAATCTTTCAAATAATGAGGTATTTATTTGACGAGTCAACTCTCTTACACTCCAGTTATTAGCTACTGTTTCTATTTCGTAAAAATTTCTTTCTTCCGCATTCAAAATCCTCATTAACTGTAAGTAATGAGTCCAACTTATACTTTGCGAAATCGGTGATTTCGCAATCTTATAGGTCAAATAAAATTTTCGTATTAATTCAAGATTTCTTTTAGAAAACCCCTTCCCAAATTCGCTTGTTAAATCATTCGATAATCTATCTAAAATAAATCCACCATAGCCTGCTTGTTCATTTCCGTGCTGCTCTTGCTCTACAATTCTTTTCCCTAGTTCAAAATAGGTTTGAACCATAATTGCATTTACCGTTTTGGAAACACCTACTTGAGCATCTTTAATTAGTTGCTTTATTTGCTCAATAAATGAAGTAGGAATTGGTTGAATATCTTTCATTTCAATAAAATTTATGCTTCAGCGTAACTTGCAAAACCGTTTTCAACTGCATTTTTATACATTCTGCAAATTTTTTCGAATGATATTTTGTATTTGATGTTTGTGTCAGCTTTAAGTTCAGCCTCAGTTAAACTATTACTTAAGAATTTATCCAAGTAATCTTCTTTAATTTTTGAATTGTCTGTCAAACAAAAACCACCTAAGATGGGAAGTACTTTTGTAAGCTTGTTTCTTGAACCGTGCAGTTTTGGTAGTAATTTCTGCATTATGGCAATATCAAATAAGTTGTCGCCTGATTCGCCAAGTTCTTTTAGCATATACATTAACCTTCCAATTTCGCTTGCAGTTCTATAACCAAATTCAGCCCCTGATTTTTTTAATTCAGAAAAGAATAATTTTAAATCTGCTTCCGATGGTTTCAGATTCTTATCAGTTTCTTGTAATGCCAATGTCATAAAACTGCCCGACATATTTGCTCCTTGAGCCTTTAATAACTCCATGTCTAGTTTTAGATCACTCTCAATAAAATCTGCTAAATCCTTCTCAGTTAATCTAAATTCAATTGTATTTGCTCTGTCTAAAACCTTTGGACTAAACATGTAGGTAGTTTCATCAATATTTACAGTTCCTACAATGAATAAATTCTTTGGAAGTTTTATTGAAGGAGGAACAATTAATGAATCATTTTCAATTTTATGTAATGGTATTTTATCACCAGATTCCATGGTACTTAAAAAATCTGCAAAATATCTTTCAACGTGGCTTAAATTCATCTCATCTAAAATCAAGAAGTAAGGTTTTATTGGCTCTTCTGTATTTTCAATATTTTGCTTTGCTCTAAGCATTAAATCTAATACACCATTTTCAGGGCATACATATTCTTCTTTATTTAATGCGTTTGGATAACCTAAAAGAGGTTCACGGTTAGTCCAATCTGCACCAACAGGTACAATTACATATTGAGATTCATCTGATGTAATCCATTGTGCAAAAGCTTGTGCTAATTTTGTTTTACCCGAACCAGAAAGGCCACTGCAAATTATAAATGGTTTGGTACACAAAGAAGCTATAAAGCGCTGAATAAGTTGAGGAGAGAAGATTAAACCGGCTGCTTGAGATTTTTCTTGAAACACTGACAAATCAAATAATACATTCGATTGAGATAACTTTTTAATTAATAAAAATGACCCCTTTTCTCCATTTCTAATTGCAGTATATTCATTATTTGTATATTCTTCTATAAATTTCACTAATTGTGAAAAAAGCAAATTGCTAGTTCCAGAATAAGCCCATTCTGTTGTAAGGTAAATAAATTTTTGCCCTAAGATGTTTAAATTCTCATTTATAAATCTAGGTGTAGATCTGCTGTCATTTTTATTAGGCTCGGCTTCAAATGAAAATAATAAGCCTTGTGTAAAATAATCTGGAAACAAATAAGTTTTATATGGTATTGAATCTGAAGTTACAGATTCTGTTACGTTTTTATTACTTCTATCAAGAAAACTTTCTCCATATTCATTAATAATATATCTTAATGATTTTAAAGCAAATTGGCGGAGCACATTATCCTCAATAGGAAATATTTTACGTTTATCTGATTCAATTTCGTGATATATTTCATTCGAACATTCAATTTTTATTAAATCTGTTTCGCCTTTATAAAAAAGAAGCTTAATATGATCTTGAATAAATAAATCACGAATATTAAGTCCGCTAGTTTGCTCTAGACCAATAAAATAAAATCTTTCTTGAGACTGTTTTGTTATATCAAACGAAAATTCTGAACTTTTTTCATAATGGTTATTTATTAAAGTTAAATATTTGTCAAACCATTTTAAATCTAATGTAATTTTTTCTTTTTTATAAATTGTGCCTTTAAATGAAAATGTAAAACAAAGTAGTTTAATAAGGTCAGATTTTTCAATTTTGAATTTTGCTTTTGTGTTTTCTATAAGTTTAAGTTTTTCAGCTAAATCACCAGTAATGAATATACTCGCTTCATTACTATTGTTTTGAAGCGTTTTGAATTTAGCATCTTGTAGTTTGATTATTTTTTCGCCTAGGTATTCCATTAGATTTCTTTAAAATTTGATAAGTTTATTTTTAATTATTAGGTGATATAAAATAGCATAAACAGTGTTTACACTAACAGCATTTCCTGCCTGTTTAAGCATTTGGTGGTCACTAACACCTGCAATTTTAGTTCTCTCGTAAAAATCTTCTCCAAAACCTTGTAATGCAAAGGCCTCTTTTGGGGTTAATTTTCTAATTCTGTGTTTTTCTAACTCTTTTTTAGTAAACTCTTTTTTAATATATTCCTTAGGTTTTTTTGCAAGAATAAAATCATCGCTATAATAATTGTCTTGACAAGCTCTATGCATTTTGACCATAGAAGCAGTTAGAGGCCTTGCTGTAAGTTGATTAATTTCTGATTTGGAAAGGAAGTTTTTTGAACCATCAGCCAATATGGTAGGTTTTATTTTATCAGACAGATAATACTTTTCGGCAACTGATTTACTGAGCACATCCAGAATAGTATTTTGACTAACAATACTAATTTTCTGGTTAATATTTATAAAACTTTGCAAAACAGCTTCTTGAGAAAATTCAAAATTAACTGGTAATTTTTTTTTTGATCCAAAAATAAAAATTCTATTTCTCGTTTGAGCCAAATTAAAATTCGCGGTGTTGAAAACGCCAGAATAGATATATTTAAACCCACAATCCATTAAAGAACTTACAATCTCTTTAAAAGTCTCTCCATTGTCATGCGTCCTAAGTCGCTGAACATTTTCAAGAAGTATAAAAGAAGTTTTATTCTTAACCTTAAGTATATTAGTAATAGAATAAAAAGTATTTCCTCGTGGGTCGGTAAAACCTTTTTGTTTGCCCATCATACTGAATGACTGACATGGAAAACCTCCAGTTAATAAATCGAAATCTCCCAATTTTAAGATTTCTATAATATCAGAGGCAAAAGGTTCTATATCTCCAATTTCAAGTTCATTTAATGTATTAAAATTTGCCTTATATGTTAGTGTGGCATATTTATCTTTTTCTGAAAATCCAATACACTTTGTTTTTATGCCAAAATCATTTCCTAGCAAATCAATTGCCTTTCTAAATCCTCCAATCCCGGAAAACAATTCTAAATGCTTTATCATACAAATTTTATTATATTTCTACCAATTATTTCTGCCAACTTTACTGGAACAGCATTGCCGATTTGTGCAAACCATTTATTTTGACTTCCTCTAAAAAAATAATTGTCAGGAAATGTTTGAATTCTAGCGGCTTCTCTCGGACTTAAACCTCTTGCTTGCGTAGGGTGAATATACATGTTGCAGTCAAATTTCATGTGAGAAGTAATTGTCTTACACACTTCATTTTCATTTAATTTAAAATATTTGTCTTTGAACATATGATTTCTACTCGTGTAAGGCATGATGTCAACAATTGAACTATGCAATGAATTTGCCCCTTGGGGCAAACGATTGAATATTTCAATATCTCTTTCATTATTGTATCTGTTTTTATGGTTTAACAATAGTCCGTTTTCGTTTTCTCCGTTTATGAAGTTGTAAAATTTATTTTTTTTAAGTTTTACTTTCCTAATCACAAACCCAAACTCTTCGTTATTGATATCATTTTTGTTTTTATGTGGCTTCGGTTGTAACGCAGGTAAATTTGAAATTGCATCTTTCAAAACAAATTCCTTTTTGCGCTCTTTTTTTATGCTTTCAAATATTTTGTGAGTGTCAACTCCAATACGATTTCCTATTAAGAAAAACCGTTCCCGGTTTTGTGGTAATCCAAAATCCTTTGCGTTTAGCAAAGCATAATCAAAATTATAATCGTCTCCTAAGTATTTTTTGAAGTCAGCAATAATTTCAGAAATTTTATGTGCCATACCCTTCACATTTTCCATTATGAAAAACTGGGGACGCACTTTATGTAAAAATTTCAAGTATGACTTGTATAAGACGTTTCTTGGGTCATCAATTAGTCGTTGTCTATTAGCCATTGAGAAACCTTGACAAGGCGGCCCACCACAAACAAGTGTTATGTTTTTAAAAAACTTAGAGTGTTTATCAATCTCGGTTACGAATTTATTTATATCGCCAACAAAATATTGGTCGATGTGCAATTTATGATTGAAATAAAATGTTTCAGCAAAGGTAGGATCAATCTCATTGACAAATGTTGGATTAAATCCTGCATTTGTTAATCCAACGCTGAGGCCTCCGCAGCCAGCAAACAAATCAATAAATGAATTTTTCTTTGGTAATTCAACTTTGTTTTTGTTTACGTAGTTTTTTAGGAATGGCAATTTTTCCTTATTTTTTTCTATTGTTTCAAAATAGGAATTTATTTTATCAAATGAATCAATTGAAATTTCATCCTTTAATCCCTGGAAAAACGCTTTGTTGGAAGGGATAATTGAAATATTTTCAATAAGAAATAAATTCTCCAGTTCATCAATTAAATTATTAACAAGTGACTTAATATTCTTCCGATTATGTTTTAAGTAAAATTCGATCATTTTATTTCTATGTTCATTTATTTAATTAGGTTTCTGAATTCTTTGATTTGATAAAAAACTTACGGTAATCATCTTTCTATTACCTTAAATTCATAATCCAAAAAAATCGAAAACCGAACTAAGTAATCAACTGTAATTCCAAATTTTCCATTTTCAATTTTTGAAATTGTAGAACGGTTGATATTCATTTTTAGTGCTAATTGTTCTTGGCTATAGCCCCTTTTTTCTCGAATAATTCTAATCTTGTCGCCAAGCATTAGCCGGTAATCTTTAATTTGATTTCCTGATGTCGTTAATTCTGCTTTCATAGCATTTTAAATTAATTCACAGAAAGAGTTTCTGTATGTTATTTTCCGTTTTCACTCTCAATTGGTAGCAAAACATTTGTTTCAATTCTTTTAGTTAAGTATTATTTGCTGTTCACTCACTTTTACAACTTTACCTACTGCTTTTCAAGAGTCTACTTTGTTGTTTATTACATTATGGCCAACTCTCTATAACTTCAAGGTCATGTTAAATTAACTGTGCTAAGGGAGGGAAGGAAAGGCCTGTATTAAGTGCTTCAATGTCAACCCTTGGCATTTTGGCATTTTCAATAATTTCTACATTAACACAAAGTTGGTCGGGATTTTCTTTTTGTAACGGTGTAAGAAACTTTGTTACTTGTCCATATTTGTTTGGTGTCATTTATTTATGTGCAAAATTTCTTGTTTTCCTACATGTTAAATTCTTTAATGAGTCAAATATAAAATTCTCAGTTGTAAAAAGTGCAATATATTGAACATATTTTTCAACAACCATAACTAGATAACTTTTAATGCCATATAGGGGCTTTTGCAAAAAAATGAATCTTTTTGTTTTGTTAAACATTGGCTTGGGTACTGGATAAAACCCAATGCTACATTTAAAGAAATGGCTTAAATTGTTTAATAAAATGTGAGTTTGCAAAAATTAAGAGACAATGCAATAGACAGTCGTGTAAATAAAAAATCTGTACATCAGTCAGAATTTATTCTTGTATTCCTGCTGTCTGCCAGTTAAACTTAATGCTTTTCTTATTGCATTTTTACTTTTCTTTTTATGTTCAATATTGTCTTGGTTTTATTTTTTTATCGAATAATGAAAGCACATTTTATAGTTTGTAATATTTCCCCTCTCACCCCCAAACCCCCACCCCCAATTTCACCATCCCCTCTTCAATTGTCGAGTGATCAAAATTGATTTTGATTTTTAATTCGTTTAGTAGTTTTAATTGTAATTTTGATTGATCATAGATTGAATAATAGTCTAGTTCGCCATTCTTATTTTTAAAACAATAAATTCGATCGGTTAGTATCTCACCATTGAAAACTCTGCTCGATGAAATATCGGAATATAAAAGTAAATGAATGAAACTGTTCAATTTGTATTTGAAATATTGTTCTTCCTCTTTTTCTTCTACTATTTTAATTTTGTTTTTTGAATTTAGATATTCACTAAACGAACTTATTCCATTTAATAATACTTCGAGCACAACATCGGCCAATATATTTGCAAAGGCACTATCAACAAACATCAAATTGAGCTGCTGATTTTTATCTTCAATTTTTTGAAATAATAACTGACTCTTACTTTTAAACTTATTCAGATCATCAACGGAATAAGCATCGTTGATTTTATAAACAAATGAATAAGTTGCTAATGTTTTATTGTTTATGTTTATAAAAGTTGACTTTCTTTCTTCTAACTGATTGAGCATATTACAGTTTATTTATTTATCACCAATCCCGAACTATTCGGTTTTAAAGCTCTGCACAAAATTTTAAAGACTC
>NZ_JAYWCK010000067.1:0-55960 GCF_043780635.1 Flavobacterium sp. | reverse complement strand
CAACTACTATTATAAATTTTTGCATTAGAATTGAAAATAAATAAATTCTTTATAATCGGCATAAGTTCCCAAAGCGATAATTGCCAAGAGACATAAAGTCATTTTTAATCCGCTGTATTTTCCTGAAATGGGTTCTATTTTGTATCGGTTGTTCCATTCGACCAAGACAAAAGCGAAAACCAATAGCAGTATTTCGTAACTGTATCTTTGGTTTTGCAGAAATTGTGATGTGAAAGTTCCATTCGTAAAAATTTGTCCAATGTAATCAAATGCAATATTGATGGTTTTTGCCCTGAAAAATATCCAAGCCAAGCACGACAAGGTGAAAGTGGCAAGAATGCTAAAAAATACTTTTATGGAATTCAAATCCCAATGTAATTCGGCTGTTTCCATATTAGTTCGGTTGGTTCCCATTAACAATGAAGGCAAAAAATACAAGGCGTTGATGAAACCCCAAGCCAAGAATGTCCAATTGGCTCCGTGCCAGAAACCGCTCACGACAAATATGATGAATACATTGCGGACTTGTTTCCATTTGCTTCCACGGCTTCCGCCAAGAGGAATGTACAAATAATCCCGAAACCAAGACGACAACGAAATGTGCCAACGACGCCAGAATTCTGCTATATCCCTGGAAAAATATGGGTAGTTGAAATTGCGCAATAAGTCCAATCCAAACAATTTGGACATTCCCAGAGCCATATCCGAATAACCCGAAAAGTCACCATAAATTTGGAAAGCAAAATAAACTGCACCCAGAATCAAGGACAAGGAATTCATCGATGTGTAATTGTCAAAAATGGCATTAGCATAGGTAGAACAAGTGTCCGCAATAACCACTTTTTTGACCAATCCCCAAATAATTTGGTAAACGCCTTCTTTTGCTTTTTCGAAATCGAAGTTTCTTATTCGTTTTACTTGCGGCAATAAGTGGGTTGCTCTTTCGATAGGACCAGCCACCAAAAGTGGAAAATAACTAACGAACAAGGCATAATCAATAACATTTTTCTCGGAGTGTATTCTTTTGTAATAAATGTCAATCACATAGGACAAACCGTGAAAAGTATAGAAAGAAATTCCAACCGGAAGAATTACGTTCAGTAAAAGCGGACTGGAATGTATCCCAATAGTATTCAACGCTTCCGAGAATGAAAATGCAAAAAAGTTGTAGTATTTGAAAATTCCCAAGAAACCAAGATTGAAAACGATGCTCAACCAAAACCAAAATTTCCGAGATCTTTCTTGTTCACTTTTTTCTATCTGGATTCCAGTGAAATAACATAAAAGGGTTGAAAAGAGCAGTAAAAAAAGGAAGCGCCAATCCCAGCAGGAATAAAAATAATAACTTACCACAACCAGAAATGCGTTTTGTGCGGTTTTGGTTTTACTAAAAACAAACCAATAGAGTAAAAAAACTATGGGTAGAAAAATAGCAAATATTAGCGAGTTAAAAAACATATTTTGGTTGTCTGAGGTGTTTTATAATGAATACAAAAACCACCAAAATTGCTCTTGATGGTTCTTTATAATTTATTTTATATTTAAGATTATACCAATAAATCCAATACCACAGAAGGAAACAATCCTAAAACGATATTCAAAAGAATGGCAACGACACCTACTGCATAAAATACAAACGGCGTTTTCGCTGGTTCTTCATTTGGCTCTTTACCATACATCGCCAAGATCAATTTGAAATAATAGCCCACACTTATGATAGAGTTAATTACAGCTGCGATAACCACCACTAAATAACCTGCTTGAATGGTTTGGCTAAACAAAACCAATTTGGCAAAAAACCCTGCAAAGATTGGAATTCCAGCCATTGAAAGTAAAGCTGCCGTAAGAACTGCCGCCATTACTGGATTATTTTTACCCAATCCGTTGAAGTTAGCAATATCTTCGTTGTTCCTGTTTTTGCAAACGTATAAAATCACGGCGAAAGCAGCAATTCCAGACAATGAATAGGCTGAAGCATAATATAATAAATTACCGGCAGAATTGCTGATACTCAACAATGTCATCAACATAAAACCAGCGTGTGAAATTCCGGAGAAAGCCAACATACGTTTTACGTTGTTTTGTTTCAAAGCCATTATATTTCCAACTGTCATCGAAGCAATTGAGAGTACAATAATGATATTGATAAACGCAGCAGAAAGGTCAGCATTCATCGCAGTTAGTAATTTGTAAAGCGTTGCCACGGCAATCACTTTTACCAAAGTACTCATTGTAGCTGTTGTCAAAGTTGGTGAACCTTCGTAAACATCTGGTGCCCAAAAGTGAAAAGGGACAGCCGCAATTTTGAAAAGCATTCCAATGGTAACCAATGAAATTCCTATTGGAAACCAAATTGGTAATTCGGCGGAGCGAGACCAATCGGTGATTTCGGCAACGTCAAAAGTTCCCATTGCTCCATAAATTAAGCAAATTCCGAACAATATAATCCCTGAAGCGAAAGAACCCATCAAGAAGTATTTCATTCCGGCTTCGTTACTTTTAACATTCATTCTGTTACTTGCGGCAAGTATATATAAGGAAATAGACAAAACTTCAATTCCTAAAAAGAACATTGCCAAGTTCCCAAAAGAAACCATAGCAACTGCTCCGGCCAACAAAAATATTTTTATGGCAATGAAATCGGAGATTTTAGTTTGATGATCTTCGTAGAAATCGTGAGCCAAAGCCACCAAGAAAACAGTCAGGACAATAAACAAAGCAGAAAAGGCAGATGAAAATTTGCTCACCACAATCATATTATTGTAGTAACTCGCCGGAGTGTTAAATTCCGTATAGGTAATTCCAAGAACGGCCAATAATCCAATAATCGTTATGGGAACAATGGCTTTTCTAAAATTTAAAATTTCAAATAAAAGAGTTAAAACTCCAAGTGCCGTGATTGCTATTAATGTGTTCATTTATATGTTTTGTTTTAGACCTGACAGGTTATCAAAACCTGTCAGGTCCTTTAGCTAATTTCTATTTATATGTACTAAAATATTTTCGAGACTTGGCGTAATCAAGTCAATAATTGGTTTTGGATACATTCCAAAGAAGAATAAAACAGCGATGATTGTTATCAAAGACAAGCCTTCGTTGAAAGTTATGTCTGCAAATAATCTTGCATTGGTTTCGCCCAACATCACGTGTTGGAACATTTTTAACATATAATAAGCACCCAAAATTATGGTTGTTCCTCCAAGAAGTGCAAACCAAATATTTATTTGAGAAAGGCTGTACAATACTGTAAATTCTCCCACAAAGTTAAAAGTCGATGGCAAAGCTACCGAGGCCAAAACCAAGATCATAAACATCGAAGTGAATTTTGGAGATTGCGCACGAATACCGCCCATTTCTGAAATGTTTCTTGTTTCGTATCTTCTAAAAATGATTTCGGCAACCAAGAACAAACCAACCACAACAAATCCGTGAGCTATCATTTGTAAAACCGCACCACGAAATCCGTCAAGTGTTAAAGTATAAGAACCTGCTGCTATTAATCCAACGTGTGCCAAAGACGAATAAGCCAATAATTTTTTCAAGTCTTTTTGGCGTAAAGCCACGATAGAACCATAGATTACACCAGCAATTCCAAGTATAATAAATACGTCCATATATTCTTTTGCAGCCAATGGTGCAATTGGCAATTGCCAACGAATAACGCTGTACAATCCCATTTTTAGCATAATTCCCGAAAGTAACATTGTTCCAACAGTTGGTGCTTTTTGGTATACTTCTGCCTGCCAAGTATGGAAAGGAATCAATGGAATTTTGATGGCATACGCCAAGAAGAAAGCCAAGAATATCCAGAATTGTTCGGTTGACGATAATTTAAGTTGTGTCAAATCATTAATTAAAAAGCTTCCTGCTTTTTGGTATAAATAAATGAAAGCTACCAGCATAAACAACGAACCGGCCAGTGTGTAAATGAAAAATTTCACCACTGCTTTTTTGCGTTCTTCGGCATCACCATTCCCCCAAATTAAAGCGATGAAGTAAATTGGAATCAAAGATAATTCCCAGAAAATGTAGTATAAAAGTCCGTCAGAGGACAGGAAAGTTCCCGCCATCGCAAAGGTCATAAACAAGATTAATGCGTAGAAAGCTTTCGGATTTTTATAGGTATTTCCAAAAGAAGAATAGATTATAATTGGTGTCAATGCGGTTGTCAACAAGAGCATTGCCAAGGCCAATCCGTCAGCTTGTAAAGCAAAAGAAATATTTGGTTTTGCTATCCAAAGTTTTGCATAGTTTATTTCTTGCCCTAAATAGTATTGACTCAGCAAACAAATTGCACCAGCAAAAGCAGTCAAGCCAAAAAGAAAGGCCACTTTTGGAGCCCATTTATCTCCCGAAAAATAAGTAGCAAATGCGCCAACAAGAAGAATAATTAATAGTGTAGTTACATCCATTATGTAAAAATTATTATAAAAATAAATAAGTTATTATGGCAATAACGCCTATGACAAAAGCGAAAAGATACAATCCAACACTTCCGTTGTGCACTTTTTTTCCTTGTAAAGCGATTTCGTTCGTTACTTTCCCTAATCCAAAAACCATTGCTGATAAAGTGGTTTCCACAGAATCTCTAAAGAAACTAGAAAGCACATTGACCGGTTTTACGAAAATGGCATCGTAGACTTCGTCAACATAATATTTGTTGTATAATACTTTCGAAACACCGGTTATTTCGGCATCTTCACTTGGAATAGTATTGTCTTTCAAGTATTTTTTATAGGCAATTCCAATTCCTATAAGGGCACCAATTGTGGCAATTGCCATCAACACATATTCGGTTGTACCAAATGAATGTTCTTCTTGAGCCACTTTCGAAAATAATGGAGCTAAATATTCATTCAACCAACTGTGTCCCGGCAAGCTGATGATTCCACCAAAGAAAGACAAGATTGCCAATATAATTAAAGGCAAAGTAATCAAACCTGGACTTTCGTGTAAATGATGTTTTTGCTCTTCGGTCCCTCTGAAAGAGTTGAAAAAGGTCAGATAAATTAATCTAAACATATAGAAAGCCGTCATTATTGAAGCAATCGAACCAATAACCCATAAAGTTATGTTTGCGTGAAAAGCAGTCATTAAGATTTCGTCTTTCGACCAAAATCCTGCCAAGGGGAATATTCCAGAAATAGCTAATGCGGCAATCAACATTGTCCAAAATGTTATCGGCATCGCTTTTTTCAAACCACCCATTTTTCGCATATCTTGTTCTCCTTGCAAACCGTGAATCACCGAGCCAGAACCCAAGAACAGACAAGCCTTGAAGAAAGCGTGCGTGATTACATGGAAAACGGCAACTTCATAAGCGCCCAATCCTAAAGCCAAGAACATTAATCCCAGTTGTGAAACGGTAGAATAAGCCAATACTTTTTTGATGTCATTTTGAACTAAGGCAATCGTTGCGGCAACCAAAGCAGTAGCAGCACCGACAATCGCTATGATATTTTGAACACTTGGAGCCATATCAAACAGGAAGTTCAATCGGGTAACCATAAAAATCCCTGCGGTAACCATTGTCGCAGCGTGAATCAATGCCGAAACCGGCGTTGGTCCAGCCATTGCATCAGGCAACCAAGTATATAATGGAATTTGTGCCGATTTACCCGCTGCTCCAATGAATAATGCTAAAGCAGCCAATGCAATCCATAAATCATTGATGTCAGTTGCGGTAGTAATTATGTTTTTTAGAGAGGTAAAATCCAAGGTATTGAATAAAGAACCCACAATAAAAATTCCGATCAAGAAACCTAAATCTCCAATTCTGTTCATAATGA
Organism: Flavobacterium sp.; assembly: GCF_043780635.1. Lineage (GTDB taxonomy): Bacteria > Bacteroidota > Bacteroidia > Flavobacteriales > Flavobacteriaceae > Flavobacterium. Next base: position 50,171 of record NZ_JAYWCK010000067.1, on the reverse strand, counting down.
AAGCCTTTTTGGCGGCATCATTGAAGTCTTGATTTTTATACCAAAATCCAATCAACAGATAGGAGCAAAGACCTACGCCTTCCCAACCAATGAACATCATTAACAAGTTGCTTCCAATTACAAGCGTAATCATAAAGAAAATGAACAGGTTCAGGTAAGCAAAAAACGAATGCATTTTCTCGTCATCGTGCATATAACTGATGGAATACAAATGAATCAAAGACCCAATTCCGGTTACGAATAATAGCCAAATCAATGACAATTGGTCTATAAGAAATCCAAAACTTACTTCGAATCTTTGAATCGAAATCCAATCGAACAAGTTGATTACAACCGGTTCTTGACTTGCATTTCCAAATAAATATAAAGTTATCGCAAATGAAACTGCAACGGAAAGTGTTCCCACAATTCCCACGATGCTTTTGCCTGCTTTTTTACCCAGAAAAACATTAAATAAAAATCCTAAAAAAGGAGCTAATAGCAAAACTAAAACTAAACTTGTATCCATTGAAGATTATCCTTTTAAGTTTTTTAATTTCCCAACATCAATTGTACCTAAATTCCTGAAAATTGATACTAAAATTGCCAATCCTACGGCAACTTCGGCAGCAGCAACAGCCATAGAGAAAAACACAAAAATTTGTCCTTGTGCATCTTGATGATAGGTCGAAAACGCCACAAACAATAGGTTGACGGCATTTAACATTATTTCGATCGACATAAATACGATGATTGCATTTCGTCTGTACAACACTCCAAAAACGCCAATACAAAAAAGTATTACGCTAAGGAAGATGTAATTTTCGATACCCACTTGATTCAAAATATTATTCATATTATTTCTCTAATTTTTCTTTTTTAGACAATAGAACCGCGCCAATCATTGCTACTAAAAGCAATACTGAAGCAAATTCGAAAGGAACCATATATTCGTTCAACAGCACTTTGCCCAATACTTTTATAGATTGGAAATCTTCACCGGTAGTAGTATAGTCTCCAACAATTGGTTTCGAATTGATAAAAACAGCTATCAATACCAGACACATCAAGCAGAACAAAACAATTGCCCCCAATCGAGTAACTCTTGGTTTATGCACTTCATTTTCCTTGTTCAAATTCATCAACATCACCGTAAATAAAAACAAAATCATGATGGCCCCAGAATAAACAATTACGTGAACGATTGCCAAGAATTGAGCATTTAGCAACAAATAATGACCTGCAATTGAGAAGAAACAAATCACTAAATAGATTGCGCTATGTATCGGATTTTTGCTGTAAATTGTTAAAAATGCAGTTGCTAATGTAACAACAGATAGAATACAAAATAAAATTTGTATTGGTGTTGCATTTGCTAAATCAGGAATATGTATCATTAGTTAGCGTTTTTAAGTTGGGCATTTTTCATTGCGATATCCAAAGGCATTACTAATTTATCTTTTCCAAAAATGAAATCTTCCCTATTATAACTAGCAGGAACTAATTCTTTAGAAATTGTCAAATAAATAGCATCTTTCGGACAAGCTTCTTCACACAATCCACAAAAGATGCAACGCAACATATTGATTTCATATATAGAAGCATATTTTTCTTCACGGTACAAATGTTTCTCATCGGCAGTGCGTTCCGCTGCCTTCATCGTGATGGCTTCGGCAGGACAGGATAAGGCACATAAGCCACAAGCAGTACAGTTTTCACGACCTAGTTCATCTCGTTTCAACATATGCTGACCGCGATAAACAGGGCTCATTTCACGCACTTGTTCAGGATAATGAATCGTGGCTTTTTTTCTAAAAAAGTGCTTAATAGTAATCCACAAGCCTTTGAATATGGCTATAAGATACATTCGTTCGAAAAAAGTCATCTCCTTATTAGAGACTACCTTTTTTCTTCCGGAAAGTGATATTTCTTGTATTGACATTTCTTATTTTTTTTTGAAGCTTAATCCTGCTATCCGTTTCAATCCAAGCAAAAAAGCTTGGGATTTTCTCTTCTATCAGGGCTAGTGTATTTTCTTTATTAAAAACCTAAATAAGCCATTATTTCTACTCTCAAAAGAACAATTCCTGTAATTATGATATTAAAAATCGAAAGCGGGATCAAAATTCTCCAACCCAAATGCATCAATTGATCATATCTAAATCTTGGAATAGTCCAACGAACCCACATATAAAAGAAAATAAAACCACATAATTTTATGAATAAGGCTAAAACTCCTATAAGATTGGCAATGTTCACTCCCCAATTTTCAACAGCCCAACTCATTCCAGGATAATTATATCCTCCGAAGAATAAAACTGCCAAAATAGTTGATGAAACAAACATATTTGCATATTCGGCAAATAAATAGAAACCCATTTTCATTGATGAATATTCAGTATGATATCCACCAATTAATTCGGTTTCACATTCTGGTAAGTCAAAAGGAGTTCTGTTGGTTTCTGCAAAAGCACAAATCAAGAATATGATAAACGATAACGGTTGGTAAAAAACATTCCAGTGCATTCCGGATTGTTGTATCGAAATTTCTTTCAAACTCAATGTTCCTGTCATCATTAATAAAGCCACGACAGATAATCCCATTGCAACTTCATAAGAAACCATTTGTGAAGCTGCACGAACTGCTCCAATTAATGAAAATTTATTATTTGAAGCCCAGCCACCAATCATAATTCCGTAAACTCCAACTGATACAACGCCAAAAACATATAAAACAGCTATATCAATATCAGTAGCTTGAAGTAAAATGTCTCTTCCAAAAAGGTGAAATCTATCCCCCCAAGGAATCACGGCACTAGTCATCAAAGCGGTTCCCATTGCAATTCCGGGTCCTACTAGAAATAAAAATTTGTTAGGAGTATTTGGAGAAAACTCTTCTTTGGCAAACAACTTTAAACCATCGGCGAGAGGTTGAAATAATCCTCCCCAGCCCGCACGATTTGGACCAACCCTATCTTGAAGATAAGCGGCAACTTTTCTTTCAGCCCAAGTAGAGTACATTGCCATTAGCATTGTAAAGGAAAATACCACAAGGATTACAACACTCTTTTCGATTATAAATGTACTATCCATTTTTATTAGAATTTACTGGGTTACCATCTATTTTTTCGTTGTAATCAATCTCGGCCATACTTATTTTTTTCCGGTCTTGTTCTCTACCTAATAGAATAGTTTCTTCGGTATTGATTTGAACAGTTTCTAATTTACCAAAGTATTTGTTTTGATTTATAACCGAATCTTTTTCAAATTCTCTTGGCCCTTCAATAATCCAATCATTCACATCTTTATGGTCAAAACGACAACTGTTACAAATGAATTCATCTACTTCGTGGAACTCGTCTTTTCTTCCAGTAACTCTTTGAATTTCGTCACCAAACATCCAAACAGTTGTTTTTCCGGAGCAAGTTGGGCAATCTCTGTGTGCGTCGTAAGGCTTGTTGAACCAAACTCTAGATTTGAATCTAAAAGTTTTGTCAGTCAAAGCTCCAACGGGGCAAACATCAATCATATTTCCTGAAAACTCATTATCGATGACACTTGAAACACAAGTTGAAATATTCGAATGATCGCCTCTATCCATCACTCCGTGAACTCGGTCGTCCGTTATTTGATCGGCAACCATCACACATCGATAGCAAAGAATACAACGATTCATATGCAATTGAATATTCGGGCCAATATCTTCCGGTTCGAAAGTTCTTTTTTCTTCTATATAACGGCTTTCTGATTTTCCGTGTTCGAAGCTTAGATTCTGCAGGTCGCATTCTCCAGCTTGGTCACAAATAGGACAATCCAAAGGGTGATTGATCAATAAGAATTCCGTCACTGATTTTCTTGCTTCTTGTACTCTTGCCGAAGATTTGCTGTTCACTTCCATTCCCTCCATACAGCCGGTTACGCAAGAAGCCATTAATTTTGGCATTGGTCTTGGGTCGGCTTCACTTCCTTTGGCAACTTCAACCAAACAACAACGACATTTTCCGCCGCTTCCTTTTAGTTTAGAATGATAGCACATTGCTGGCGGAACTACTTCTCCACCAATCATTCTGGCTGCTTGCAGGATGGTTGTTCCTGGTTCTACCTCAATCGCTTGACCGTCTATGGTTACTTTCATTGTAGTAAATTATAATCTTTATATTTCTTAATTTTTTTATTTCTTAAGAATGTTATTTTTATGATGTTTTTTCACTTAACATCCTTCATTTAATTATATTAATAATCAATAAGCAGGTCATTATAGGAAATATATTTCTTTCCATTTTTTAAACCTACAAAAGGAGATATTTGAATTTTTTTCACCTCTTCACTAATTATTGGCAAATATTTATCTACTATATTTTTTTCAAAGTTATCTGAATTTGTCCAATATACATCAGTTATTTTACCATCTATATTAATAGTATAGGTTATCAATAATCTAGTAGTATATTTTCCTATATGTGGTACTACAGATATTATAGCACTTTTTATTTTTAATTCGTCATTAGTATTTTTATTATTTATTTTGTAATAAAAATCTGTATCTTCAATCTTTTTTATACTATCTTTTTTTTGATTTTCTCTTTCTTTTTCTTTTAACATTTTTGCTTTATATTCAGGACTATCTAAATATGTTGTTTTTAAATCCAACTTTTTTAACTCTTCTAATGTAGGTTTTATTAATGTTAAACTCCATTTACTATTACTATACGGTTTTGAAAGTAGAGTTTCATTTTTGGAAATAAAATAAGTTTTCCCTTGGCTTTCAAAACCTTTTTTATTCTTTAAAGGTTTATAAATTCTTACAATTTTTCTATCGTCAACTAAATCAGAATAGTATTTGGCTTGATGATTATAATTTACTTCAATTATACCTAATAAATATCCAACTTTACTGCTAGTTGAAAAAATAGCTCCACCAGTAATAATAACATTGCTTTTTAGATATTTAACATTACCATTCCACTCAGAAGCGTTTTTCACATCAAAATCTTCATTTGACATATGTGAAAAAACAATTAAATTACTTGGTGTTTTTAAAATTACAGGTTGACTAAAAAGATAATTGCCAATTAAAATAAAAGTTATTAAAACAATCTTTTTCATAATCTGTTAATTTTAAAAAAATCATCGTGTTTTTCAAGATGTTTAATTTCAGGAAAAAATATTTTATCTTTTGAAGCATTTAGCATCTGAATAATATATTTTGCTATTGTTTCATAAATTTGTTTTTCCTTCTCTTTTACAAATTGAATTAAACTTATACCTTTTGAAGAACTTAGATCTAAAGATTCAAAGTTTTGAATAAATGTTACATCGACTTTAATTATTTCATTTAAAAATAGAATTTCTTTTAAATCCTTAAATTCTAAAAACACCTTTGCATTCCCAGAATCCTTATATTTACCTCTTTGGAATATTAAAGATGAATGTTTATTATCTTCAATATCTATATTTATGGTTATAGATTCCCCAAGTTTATCAGTATACTCTATTAATAATTCTAAATTAATTTCCATTTTTTATTTATTATAGAATTTTATCTCTTCAAATTATTTTATACTATCACTTTACCCAATAAATGCTTCACTTGTTCGAAAGGCTCAGCAACAAAATGGTCTCTATTTTTTATTTTTTCCGGAAAACGGATATGATATTCAAATTCTTCTCTAAAGTGACGAATTGCCGCTGCCACTGGCCAAGCTGCTGCATCACCTAATGGACAAATCGTGTTTCCTTCGATTTTGCTTTGAATGCTCAAAAGTAAATCGATATCTTCTTCACGACCGTGGCCATTCTCAATTCTATGCAATACTTTTTCCATCCATCCCGTTCCTTCACGGCAAGGCGAACATTGACCACAACTTTCGTGGTGGTAAAAGCGAGAGAAATTCCAAGTATTTCGTACGATACAAGAAGTGTCATTGTAAACAATAAATCCTCCTGAACCTAACATCGAACCTGTTGCAAAACCACCGTCGCTCAAACTTTCGTAAGTCATTAAACGGTCTTCGCCATTGGCTGTTTTGTATATTAAATGAGCCGGTAAAACGGGAACTGATGATCCTCCGGGAATAAATGCTTTCAAAGGTCTGTCAGAACTCATTCCACCAAGATATTCGTCTGAATTCATAAATTCATAAACGCTCAATCCCATCTCAATTTCATAAACCCCAGGATTTTTGATATGTCCAGAAGCCGAAATTAATTTTGTTCCTGTAGATCTGCCTAAACCAATTTTAGCATAATCGGCACCTGAATTATTTACAATCCAAGGCACTGCAGCAATTGTTTCGACATTATTCACCACCGTTGGATTTGCCCAAAGTCCTGAAACTGCTGGGAATGGCGGCTTAATTCGAGGATTTCCTCTTTTGCCTTCCAATGATTCAATTAATGCTGTTTCTTCTCCACATATGTAGGCACCGGCACCACAATGAACATATACTTCTAAATCGTATCCGGTGCCTAATATATTTTTTCCTAACCAACCCGCAGCTTTTGCTTCGTTGATTGCTTTTTCAAGAATTTTGTAAACCCACATATATTCTCCACGAATATATATATAGGAAAGGTTTGCACCCAAAGCAAAACTGGAAGTAATCATTCCTTCAATTAATAAATGAGGAATGTGTTCCATCAAATACCTGTCTTTGAAAGTTCCAGGTTCCGATTCATCGGCATTGCAAACTAAATGTCTAGGTTTTCCTGATTTTTTGTCAATAAAACTCCATTTCATTCCTGCTGGAAAACCCGCTCCACCACGACCACGCAATCCTGAAGTTTTCACTTCTTCGACAATTTCGTCAGGTGTTAGTGTTTTTAAGGCTTTTTCTACAGAAGAATATCCGCCGTTTTGGCGATATACTTCATAGGTTTTAATCCCTGGAATATTTACTTTGTCTAATAATATTTTTTGTGACATATTATTTATCGTGTAACGTAATTTTATTATCTCTACAATCAGCAATGATCTGATCTACTTTTTCTTTTGTCAATTTTTCTTTGTAAAAATCACCCAATTGCATCATTGGAGCATAACCACAAGCACCTAAACATTCTACTCCAGCAATGGTAAACATTCCGTCAGCAGTGGTTTCACCCATTTTTATACCCAATTTTTCGGAAGTATAATCCATTAAATCTTCAGCAGCATTCAAACAACAAGGGGAAGTTCTGCAAAATTCGAACATATATTTCCCAATTGGTTTTTGGTTAAACATTGAATAAAAAGAAACAACCTCGTAAACCTCGATAGGTTTAATTTGAAGTATTTCGGCAACTTTATTCATCAATTCAAAACTCAACCAGTTGTCGTGAGCATCCTGAACTTCGTGTAAAATTGGCAACAACGCTGATTTTTGCTTGCCTTCGGGATAATGACTGATTAATTCATTGATGCGAGTCATCAATGTTTCAGTTATGTTTATTTCTTGTTTGTATTGTGTTCTTTCCATTTTTCTTTTAAATCTGAAATCTTAAATCGTTAATCAACAATCTGAAATCCTTATGCGTCTAATTCTCCGGCAATAACATTTAAACTTGACAAAATAACAATCGCATCCGAAAGCATTGCGCCTTTTATCATTTCGGGATAAGCTTGGTAATAAATAAAACAAGGTCTGCGGAAGTGCAATCTATAAGGTGTTCTGCTTCCGTCGGTTACCAAGTAAAATCCTAATTCTCCGTTTCCACCTTCAACAGCGTGATATATTTCGGCAACTGGAACAGGAATTTCTCCCATCACAATCTTGAAATGGTATATCAAGGATTCCATATCGTGGTAAACATCTTCCTTAGGAGGTAAATAATATTCTGGAACATCAGCGTGAAATACATTTCCTTCTGGCATTTTGTCTAATGCTTGACGAATGATGCTCAAACTTTCCCAAACTTCGGCATTACGAACGCAAAAACGATCGTAAGTGTCGCCAGATTTTCCAACAGGAACTATGAAATCAAAATCTTCGTAAGAGGAATAAGGATGCGCTACACGAACGTCATAATCAATTCCGGCAGCACGTAAATTTGGACCTGTAAATCCGTATGCCATTGCTTTTTCAGCAGAAATAGGACCGACATTTACAGTTCTGTCAATAAAAATTCTATTTCTTTCGAACAAGTTTTCAAATTCTTTCCAGGCAACTGGAAAATCTTTTAAAAACACGTCTAATTTGCGGAAAGCTTCTGGAGACCAATCTCTTTCGAAACCGCCCATTCTTCCCATATTTGTAGTCAAACGAGCACCACAAATTTCTTCGTAGATTTCGTAGATTTTCTCTCTAAATTGAAAAACATACAAGAAACCGGTATATGCTCCGGTGTCAACTCCAAGAATGGAATTACATATTAAGTGGTCTGAAATTCTGGCCAATTCCATCACGATAACTCTTAAATATTGAACTCTTTTAGGAACTTCAATATCCAATAATTTCTCCATTGTCATCCACCATCCCATATTGTTAATAGGCGATGAACAATAATTCATTCGGTCGGTAAGTGGTGTAATTTGGTAAAAAGGACGGTTTTCGGCAATTTTTTCAAAAGCTCTGTGAATGTAACCAATTGTTGGTTCCGCTTCGATAATTTTTTCACCATCCATTAACAAGACGTTTTGGAAAATACCGTGGGTTGCAGGATGTGTTGGTCCTAAATTTAGAATCGAAAGCTCGCTTCCGTCTTCATTCAGACTCTCTTTTATTCTTTTAGCATATCGATGCTCTGGTGGTAATAATAGTTCTGACATTTATAATGTTGAATTTTATTATTTATTTATTTGAGGCGTTCTTCCAAAGAAACGGTCATCTTTATCTGTTCTTCCTCCGTCTTCTAACGGAAATTCTTTTCGCATTGGAAAAGAAGTCATTTCATCCATATTTAAAATACGTTTCAACTGTGGATGACCAATGAAATTGATTCCATAAAAATCATATGTTTCTCTTTCCATCCAATTGGAACAAAGAAAAATATTAGAAATTGATTTTATTTCTGGTGTTGAACCATTGAGAAATGCCTTGATTTTTATGCGTTTGTTTTCATACCAATTGTGCATATGATAAACTACAGCAAATTGTCTTTCGGCCGCGTTATCCGGATAATGAACTCCACATAAATCGGTTAGGAAATGAAATCGTAGGTCTGGGTCATTTTTTAAAAAAAGAATAACAGCTGTAATTTTATCGGCTGCTACTTCAAACGAAAACAGGTCTTTTTCTTGATTGAAATGGAAAGTGCTTTCGCCAAATGTTTCCACTAATTTATCTTGAATTTGTGTAGTTTCTAAACTCATTTCCTTATTTGATATTATAAGATGCCAATAATTCTTGATATTCTGGAGAACTTCTTCTTCTTACAGATTCGCTCTTTACTAATTCTTGCAATCTCATCACTCCGTCTACAATTTGTTCTGGTCTTGGCGGACAGCCTGGTACATATACGTCAACTGGAATTACTTTATCTATTCCTTGTAAAACAGAATAGGTATCGAAAACTCCGCCTGACGAAGCACAAGCTCCAACAGCGATTACCCAACGAGGTTCCGCCATTTGTTCGTATACTTGACGTAAAATTGGTCCCATTTTTTTTGAAATGGTTCCCATAACCAATAGCATATCAGCTTGACGTGGAGAAAAACTCACTCGCTCAGAACCAAAACGCGCTAAATCGTAATGTGAAGCCATAGTTGCCATAAATTCAATTCCGCAACAAGAAGTTGCAAAAGGCAATGGCCAAAGTGAATTAGCGCGAGCTAATCCTACAACATCATTCAGCGTTGTAGCGAAGAAACCTTCACCAGACACACCTTCAGGTGGTTCAACCATTATTATATTTGAATTGCTCATTTTTTGATATTTTGAATTATAAATTTTGAATTATAAAATAATGTTTAAAACCATTTAAAATTCAACATTTAAAATATTTTTTTATTCCCATTCCAAAGCTTTCTTTTTGATGATATAGAAAAACCCTATCAACAATAAAAGCATAAAAATTACCATTTTTACCATTCCTTCCATCCCCAATTCCTTAAAATTGATTGCCCATGGATAAAGGAAAATAACCTCAACATCAAACAACACAAAAAGGATTGCAACCAGAAAATATTTTACCGAGAAAGGTATACGTGCATTCCCTAAAGATTCAACTCCACATTCAAAGTTTTGATCTTTAATTGTTGATGATCTTTTAGGGCCTAATTTTCCAGAAATTATGATTATAGCAGCAACAAATACAATGGCTAAGAGCATTTGCATTAGTATAGGAAAAAAATCTAATTGACTTGATTGCATAATGATTATTGTTTTATTCTAAAATACGGAACAAAGATAGGTTTCAGGGATTTAAAACACAAGCATAAAACAAAATTTAGTTAGATGGAAAAATACAATTAACTTATAATTGTGTTTTGTTTAATTTGCTTTTCTGAAATTCAGTTTTCATTAAAACAAAAAAGCGACCCAATATATCGGGTCGCTTTAAACATTCGTAGGCAAAAAATTATTTTTTGCTTAGATAACTGCTACTTTCGCAGCAACCTTTCCTTTTCTTCCTTCTTCTTCTTCATAGCTAACTCTGTCACCTTCACGAAGTTCTTCCGCGTTGATTCCTGATGCATGAACAAAAATGTCTTTTCCTGTTTCTTCGTCTGTAATGAATCCGTAACCTTTTGATTCATTGAAAAATTTAACTGTACCTGTACGCATTGTAATAGTAATAATAATTTATAATGTGGCAAATGTAATATTTAATATAATACGAAAGATAATAATATTTAGATTTTATTAAAATATTTGATTTCCAACGATTTCCGGCAAATTTTATCGATGAACTACGCTAAATCTAATTTTATATGCAATTCACTCAATTGTATTTCATCAATGATTGATGGTGCATCAATCATAACATCTCTTCCTGAATTATTCTTTGGAAAGGCTATAAAATCACGTATAGTTTCTTGTCCTCCAAGAATTGACACCAATCTGTCCAATCCAAAAGCTAAGCCTCCGTGTGGTGGTGCACCATATTGAAAGGCATTCATCAAGAAACCAAATTGATCTTCAGCCTGTTCCGGTGTAAAACCTAAATATTTAAACATCAATTGTTGGGTTGTTTTATCGTGAATACGGATAGAACCTCCTCCAATTTCGTTTCCGTTCAAAACCATATCATAAGCATTGGCACGAACCGCTTTTGGATCAGTTTCCAATAAGTGCATGTCTTCCGGTTTTGGGGAAGTAAATGGATGGTGCATTGCGTGATAACGACCTGTTTCTTCTTCAAATTCCAATAATGGAAAATCAACAACCCAAAGTGGTGCAAATTCTGTTGGTTTTCTCAATCCCAAACGATTGGCCAATTCCATTCTTAATGCAGAAAGTTGTGTTCTGGTTTTATCGGCTGGTCCGGAAAGAATAAAAATCATATCGCCGGCTTTTGCCCCAGTTGTTTTTGCCCAATTTGCTATATCTTCTTGATCGTAGAATTTATCTACAGATGATTTGTAAGTTCCGTCTTCGTTGCATTTTACATAAATCATTCCGCTGGCGCCTACTTGTGGACGTTTGATCCAGTCAATTAAGCCGTCAATTTCTTTACGAGTATAGTTTCCTGTTCCAGGTGCTGCAATTCCCACAACCAATTCGGCCGAATTGAAAACCGAAAACTCTTTGTGTTGTGTAAATTCATTTAATTCACCAAATTCCATTGCAAAACGAATGTCCGGTTTGTCATTACCATAGGTTTTCATTGCGTAATCGTAGGTAATTCTTGGGAATTTTTCTACTTCGATTCCTTTTATTTCTTTTAGCAAATGACGGGTCAATCCTTCGAAAACATTCAAGATGTCCTCTTGTTCCACAAATGCCATTTCGCAATCGATTTGCGTGAATTCCGGTTGACGATCCGCACGTAAATCTTCGTCACGGAAACATTTCACGATTTGGAAATATTTATCCATTCCGCCTACCATCAACAATTGTTTGAAGGTTTGTGGCGATTGTGGCAAAGCATAAAATTGTCCTTCGTTCATTCTCGAAGGAACCACAAAATCCCTTGCGCCTTCTGGAGTGGATTTGATTAAATAAGGAGTTTCCACTTCGCAAAAATCTAAATCCGAAAGGTATTTACGAACTTCCATTGCCACTTTATGGCGAAAAAGCAAGTTGTTTTTTACAGGATTTCTACGGATGTCCAGATAACGGTATTTCATTCGAATGTCTTCACCACCATCGGTTTCATCTTCAATTGTGAAAGGCGGAGTTAGGGAAGAATTCAGTATTTTAAGTTCTGTAACTAATATTTCAATGTCGCCAGTTGACATATTGGCGTTTTTTGCTTCACGCTCAATAACGGTACCTTTGGCTTGAATCACGAATTCACGACCAAGGGTTTTTGCCAATTCAAAAACTTCTTTTTGAGAGCGACTTTCGTCGAAAATTAATTGAGTAACTCCGTAACGGTCACGTAAATCGACCCAATTCATAAATCCCTTATCGCGCGATTTTTGAACCCAACCTGCAAGCGTAACTTCGGTATTGATGTGTGAGGCGTTTAATTCTCCACAGTTATGACTTCTATACATTATATTATTTTTAGAGTACAAAAGTAAAAACAAAAAACAACTTAATCTCTAAAACTGTGAACTTCATTATAAATTATTGGGTAAATTATTGTTAATCTTAATTGGCCTTCAAAAAATTAAAGTAGATTTGAACAACTAAAATCAAGATTTACACTTTATGAAAAAAATATTTTTAATTGCAATGGTGTTAGTTTGTTCTTTTTCTGGATATGGACAGATGATAAATTTCGTAACGTTTCAGGCTGAAATTGCCAATAGAAATAATGATTATATAAATATTATTTCATCGAACGGAACAATAGTTAAAAGAATAACATTAAATAAAAAAGGAATTTTCAAAGATACCTTAAAAGTGAAAGAAGGGTTGTATCGATTGAACGATGGTGAAGAATCGACGTATTTGTATCTTAGAAATGGATATAATTTAAAATTAAAAATGAATGCCAAAAAATTTGACGAATCTATAGTCTACTCCGGGATTGGTTCATTAGAAAATAATATATTGGCCCAAAAAGCTCTTGAATTTGAACGTCTTTATGACACTAATTTCAGAGAAATTGACGAATTGGCCTTCGAAAAAACGAAAAATGACATACGAGAAAAAACCATGAATCAATTAAATGATGATAGGCTGAATCTAAATTTTGTTGAAGCAGAAAAAGCAAATACAGAAAAAGCTTTAACCAAACTATCCAAATACTACACCAGAGTTAGAAGTGAAAATAAACTCAACAATACTGTATCAGCCTCATTCGATTGCGAAAACCATAAAGGAGGTAAAACGAAACTCGAAGATTTTAAAGGGAAATATGTGTATATCGATGTTTGGGCAACCTGGTGCGGACCTTGTCGTGCCGAAATTCCTTTTCTACAGAAAGTGGAAGAAAAATATCACGGTAAAAACATTGAATTTGTCAGTATTTCTGTTGATGTTTTAAAAGACCATGATAAATGGAAAAAGTTTGTAACCGATAAAAGTTTAGGAGGCATTCAATTGTTTGCCGATAAAGACTGGAATTCCGATTTTATGAAAAGTTATGGTGTTACAAGCATTCCGAGATTTATTTTGATTGATCCAAACGGAATAATTTTAAAATCGGATGCGTCAAGACCTTCTGATTTAGAATTACAAAAAGAGTTGGATTCGCTTTTGAACTAATTGTAAGACTAATATTGGCAAAAAGTTATTATTGTTTTCTTTTTAATTGAAACAGTCAAATTCTTTGTCAATTATTTTTTTTGTAAAAATTATTTTTTTAAATTTACTATATAGAAAGACGCTCATGTTAACAGAAATTTGAGAAATGATTTAGAAAACAAACAACTCTTTCTGTGTATTAAATCAATACTATAGCGTCTATAAAAAAATCGGCTGTCGCAAATTTTTGCAACAGCCGATTTTGATTTTTAGATTTTTAAGTTTTAAATCTTGCCAATTTCACTCGCCGGTTTATTCGATACCTATCCTGAAGTGCTGAATCAAATTATTTTTCACCATAAATTACAAGAGCACTGGAATCAATTATAATATTCCCATCAGGATATTTTTGATTCACTGCCTGAAAAACTTCTCTTTTTATTTTTTCTTTCATTTCATCATCAGCTTTACTAAGTGCCGCAACAAAAGGCGCGGCTACTTCTGTCATCATATTCCAATAAGCATCTGTTGTTTTAGTGTTTAATTTTCCGAGCACTTCTTTTTCGGAAGTATTTTTTAAGCCAGCTTGCTGAAACAAGTCTTGAAGCATTCCCTCTTTCGAGCATCGAAACATTCCTGGAGCTTCAGGTGGAGGCGCGGGTAATTGCATATTTCTATTAATTGTGCCTCCGGTTACTGTCACCCAGAAATTTTTTTCTGGAACATTCCAAACCGCTACTGCAATTCTACCTCCGGGTTTCAGTACGCGAACCATTTCCTTGGCAGCTAAAAGCATATCAGGAAAAAACATAAAACCAAAACGACAACTTATTGCATCAAATGTATTGTCAGCAAAAGGAAGTTCGCAAACGTCGCAAGCGCGAGTTTCAATATTGGTAATTCCTCTTTGTTTTGCATTTTCCTTGGCAATTTCAAGCATATTTTCCGAAAGGTCCGTAATAATTACTTTGCCACCCTTCAGCATAGTTGCTATCGTCAATCCTGGTTCTCCTGTTCCTGCTGCGATATCTAACACAACATCTTCACCTTTCGGATTTATTGACCGAATAATTTCATCACCCACTGGTTTTAAAAAATCCATCATTAGGTCATTCCATTTTTTCCATCCTGGAGAAAATTTATCCCATGATGCTTTTTGCTCTTCGCGGATTTCTTCAAGTTGTTTTTCCATTTTCATTTAGATTTAGTGGTTACTAATACTGTTTTTTAGTAGGTAAAAAACTTTCGCTAAAATTTGGGGTGGGGAATGATTCTGATTTATGCTGATAGAGATAAAAACAATATCTTGATAATCAGCAACATCAAATATAATTATTTTTTTTAAACTCAAATTAAAACAAGACATTTTTATCTTGTTTATGTTAAAAGCTTAAAAATGGTCAAGTTTTGTTCAATTCCAAATTATTATGGTTTTATTGGATTTGATTCTAAAATGGTTATGTTTTTTATTGTTTGCTCAAAGACTATTAATCACGGCTACGAAGTCGGGAGACTTCGCCTTTACTTTGTATTAGATAAAAAATGACTAAATTTATTCAAAGGAAAGCAGAGGTGAACTTTAGACTTCGCTAGTTAAGAACTATGCTCTGCATTAGTCCTCTGCCTTCTCCTTGAACCCGTTGAATTGCTTCAAATAGAATGATAGACATAGCGGTCTAATAAAGGCTCTAAAGAAGTTCAACAATTTTTGTTTATCCTAAAATCAAAGTTATGAAAAATTATTTATTTCACGTTGGCATTGATGTATCAAAGTTAAAATTAGATTACTTCTGTTTTAGCAGCCATTCAATTAATTCGTTATTATCAACAATACTCCAAGAATGTGGATGTCTATAGTTATCAGGTTTTCTAAAACCTTTGTTTTGTGTCGTTATCAAAACAGCGTCATTATTTCCAAGTCGATTAAGCTCATTAATCATTGCTGAACATTCTGTAACATTCATACTTGTAAAATCTGCTCCACGTTCTTTTAACCACCAGTTAATGTCAGGCTCCGAATAAATTCTTAATGGCATTTTGATTAAGTTTTTAATAGCTGTTTGTGTTGTATCAGAGAATGAATAAGGGGAAATTTTGTAATAGTTTGCCAAAGCAGATTTTGGTGTTCCATTCATTTCTTTTTCAATTCTATCAATCATATATAAATTCTCTTGATTTGGCTCTGTATTTACCGAAAGTCTAATGTCTCTTTTACTTGAATTATAAAATCGTTCAAAGTCAAGCGGAGGGTCAATTGCAAAAACTGCCGCTGGTTTTATTATTGAATTTTCAGCATATTTTATGGCGCAACTGCCACCAATTGAAAATCCGCCAACAAAAAATCTTTGGTCAATTAATTGGTGTTTACTTGTTACATCTTTTAAAATAGTATTGAATGATTGTTGGCTTAAACTATCAACTCCAAATGATAATACACCATCTTGAAAAGTTGGAATAATTGTCAATAGTCCATTTAGAGCCATTAATTTTGGTAAGTTTGTCTCTTCCAAAACAGTTTCAGCCGTTTCTCCAAAACCTGGAATTATGAAAACATAGCCTTTGCAAGGAAGTGTATCAGGATAAATAATAGTGTAACAATTTTTGGCAGCATCATCTTTGTCCAGAAAAACTTTTTCAATTTTCTGCCCAAATGAATTTGCCAGAATAAAAAGTGTAAATAATGATAATTTTAATTTTAACATTTAAAATATCTTGTATTTAGGCATAACAACCATTAGATTTCTTAACAAATATAGGGAAACATATTTATCAAAAAAAACCACCCAAAATCATATCTTGGGTGGTTTCAATATTAAAGTTTAAAAATATTATATTTCTATAGCTCTAGCGGCACGAGCTTCTCTTCGATCACGCAACCAGTATTTGGTTCTTTTTACCAAATAGAACATTACCGGAACCATCACCAAGGTCAACACCGTGGCATATGTCAATCCGAAGATAATTGTCCAGGCCAATGGTCCCCAGAAAACTACGTTGTCTCCACCCATAAAAAAGTGCGGGTTAAAATCAGTAATCAAGGTAAAGAAGTCAAAGTTCAATCCAATTGCCAACGGAATCAATCCTAAAACAGCTGTTAAAGCGGTCAATAATACAGGTCGCAAACGAGATTTTCCTGATTCGATAATCACTTCTTTTATTTCTTCAAGCGATAAATCATCGTGACTTTTTAGTTGTTTCTCGTTAACTTTTTTGTCTAATAATAAGACAAAGAAATCCATCAATACAATACCGTTTTTCACAACAATACCCGCGAGCGATATGATTCCCATCATCGTCATCAGAATCACGAAATCCATATTGGCAATCACATAACCATAGAAAACACCACTAAAACTCAAGATTACCGTGAATAAAATAACCACGGTTTTTGATACCGAATTAAATTGCAATACAATGATTAAAGTGATTCCTGCTAATGCCAAGAACAGCGCATACATCAAGAAACTTTGATTTTTACCTTGTTCTTCTTGCACTCCAGAAAAGGAATAGGAGACTTCTTTTGGCAATTCATAGTTTTTTAATTCCGTTTGAATTTGTTTGGTAATTTCATCTCCGTTAAAACCTGTCAAGACATTTGAATAAATGGTCATTATTCGCTTGTTATTCTTTCTTTTAATCTGATTGTAAGTCGCTGTTTTTTCGTTTTGGGAAATAGCAGAAATTGGAATTTGTACGATTTGTCCATTATTCTGGTTTCTAAACGTCAACGATTGATTGAAAAGAATATTTTCATTCTTGCGTTGATCGTCTTGCATACGCATTACAATATTGTAATCATCATCGCCTTCTTTGTAAGTCGAAATTTCTTGACCGTAAACTGAACGGCGTAAGGCAAAACCCAATTGACCTGTAGAAACGCCCATACTTCCGGCATTGACACGATCTACTTTTACTTCGAGTTCAGGACTGTCTTTGTTGATGTCAACACTCAGTTTTTCGATTCCGGGAATACTTTTAGAATTGACAAAAGCAATCATTTTATCGGCTTCTTTCAACATCAAGTCATAATCAGTTCCTTTCAATTCGATACTAATAGGATAACCAGCTGGCGGACCATTGGCATCTTTTTCGACCGTAATTGTTGCTCCAGCAATTGCTTTCACTTTAGAACGAATTTCTTCTAAAATATCTGAAGTATTGATGCCTTTACGGAATTTGAATTCCGAAAAACTTACCGTTACTTTTCCTTTGAATGGTGTTTCTGATGCTGAACCCGCATCGACATTTGGATTTCCGGCACCAATTCCCACTTGAGAAACAATAGACTCAGCTAGGAAGTTTTTATCCGTTTTTGGGTCAACATATTTTTGCAAGATTTCAATTACCTGATTTTCTACAAACAAGGTTGCTTTATTGGTTTTTTCGATCGAAGTTCCTTGCGGATATTCGATGTAAGCAATCACTTGATTTGGAATATTATCTGGGAAAAACAATACTTTTCTTGGAAAAATACCTAACAATACAAATGAGAAAACCAGCATTCCAATGATTCCTATTAATGCAACCCAAGAATTCTTTTTGGTCAGGATTTTGGCTAAAAACACTTTGTATTTGTCTTCCATTCTTGGAAAGAAACTGTGTTGGAAATCCTGTGTCCATTGGTACAATTTTAAGAAATACAACCACATTAATCCAGTTGAAATCAACAATAAATGTCCAATTCCTCTAATTAATTTACTGTCATAAGTATATTTTGATCCAAGAAAAGCAAATATGATTCCAAAAGATAAAAATAGTATCGTATAGAATTTTAAATTCTTTTTAGAAACATTTTTGTCTTCAATATCCATCGAACCACCAGTCATTGCTGCATTGACAACCATTGCCACAAATAATGAAGCTGTAAGTGTCACAGTCAAAGTCATAGGGAAATATTTCATAAATTTACCCATAGTTCCTGGCCATAAGGCAAAGGGTAAAAACGCCATCAAGGTTGTCGCTGTGGATGAAATTACAGGCCAAGCTATTTCGCCAATCCCCACTTTTGAAGCTTCAATCCTTGGCAATCCTTTTTTCATATTAGCAAAAACGTTGTCGACGACCACAATTCCATCGTCGACCAGCATTCCCAGTCCCATTACTAATCCAAACAGTACCATCGTGTTCAATGTTAACCCTAAAGCTGAAAGTATGGCAAAAGCAATCATCATTGACAACGGAATTGCTGCTCCAACAAACAAGGAATTTCTGAGTCCCATAGTGAACATCAACACAATCATTACTAAGATAATACCGAAAATAATGTGATTCGACAATTCGTTAACCTGATGTTCTACTCGGGATGATTGGTCGTTTGTCAATTCGATTTTCAGGTTTTTTGGCAAATAAGAAGTTTTTGCTTTTTCTATCCTTTCTTTCACTTGATCAATGGCAGAAATCATATTTTGCCCTGAGCGTTTTTTTACGCTAAGCATCACAACTTCAGCACCTTTTTCGCGAGCATAAGTGGTTTTTTCTTTCTCTTTGAAACTTACAACAGCAATGTCTTTTAGATAAACAGTTCCTCCATAAGATTTCACAATGATGTTTTCTAATTCTTTCGGGTCTTGGATTTCACCTACTATTCGAATGTTGTTTCGAGATCCTTGTGAAACTAAATTTCCTCCAGAAAGCGTCATATTTTCATATTTTACCGCATTCTGGATTTCGTCGAAAGTCACTTGAGCAGCAGTCATTTTGAAAATATCTACCGCAATTTCTACTTCTTTATCGTCAACACCAAGAATATCTACTTTTTTTACTTCGGATATTTCTTCAAGATCATCCTGTATTAATTCTCCGTATTTTTTAAGCTGTTGGGTAGTGTAATTTCCTTGTAAATTGATATTAAGAATGGGCACTGCTTCTGAAATGTTTAATTCAAAAACGTTGGGTTCTACTTTGCTTCCGTTGTCCAAATTGGGCCATTCGGTTTGAGCCTTCGCATTGTCAACTTTGTCTTTTATTTTTACTTTGGCGGCATCAATCGAAATGTCATCGTCGAATTCTGCGATAATCATTCCGTAATCTTGAAACGAGCTCGAAGTTACTTTGTTGACACCACTGATGTTTTTGATTTCTTTTTCTAAAGGTTTAATGACCAATTTCTCTACATCTTCGGCTGAATTTCCAGGGAAAACGGACGAAATATAGACTTTGTTTTCGATGATTTCCGGAAAATCCTCACGTGGCATCGTAACATAGGCGTAAACCCCCATGATTACAATTAAAACTGTTAGGATATAAACCGTGACACGATTGTCAACAGCCCAATTTGATATGCCGAATTTTTTATGATTAATACTGTGCATTTTTTTTAGTTTAGAAATTAAGTTTCATTCCATCAGAAATAGCATTTGCTCCTTCGGTAACAATTATATCCTCGGCGGATAATCCGCTTAAAACCTCGGTAATATTATTAGAAGATTGTCCAGGTTTTACGATTACTTTTTTTGCAATTCCTGTTTTTCCATTAGAATTGGTAACGATGTAAACAAATTTATTTTTTTGTCCATCTTCTAGAATCACATTGGTAGGAACAACTACAGCATTTTTATTGATGTAATCAGTGATTTTAAGATTGGCCACTTGGTTAGGACGCAATAAATTTTCTGGATTTGGAACACTTACTTCAATACCAAAACTACGGTTGCTAGGATTAACAAAATTTCCTATTTGACGCACTTTTCCTTTGTATGTCTTACCTAAAGAAGTCAATAATACATCTACTTCAGTACCCACTTTTAGTTTACCTATGTAAGTTTCAGGAATTGAAGTGGAAACATACATATTTGATAAATTCACGATACGCATTAATCCTTGAGCACTTGGGGCAACGACTTGTCCTTTTTCTACAAAAACGTCATCGATAGTCCCTGTAAAAGGTGCCCTTATTACTGTTTTAGATAATTGAGCTTTTATTTGAGCAACGCCTCTTTGAGCTGATATCATTTGAGTTTGTGCTTGTAAATATTGCATTTCTGAACCAATTTTTTGATCCCAAAGATTTTTTTGACGTTCAAAAGTAGTTTTTGCTAAAGCATATTGGTTTTCTAAACTTGCCACTTGCTGACTTAAACCTGCATCATCAATTCGTCCTAGAATTTGCCCTTTCGAAACTCTTTGTCCGGCCTTTACATTCAATGCAACTAAAGTTCCTTGGAATTCAGGTTGAACTAATATGTTTTCTTTGGTATTTACACTTCCTTGAATTTCGAGATAATGACTAAAAACGCTGTCTTTCACCGTAAGAACCGAAACCAAAGCCTCTTCTTTTTTAACATCTAAAATAGCTAAAGCGTCATCTATTTTCGCCAAATCGGCTTGGATTAAAGCTTTTTTAGCTTGCAATTCTTTTACGTTTTTAGACGAAATTAAAGCGTCAATATTGGCATTGTCTTCTTTCTTTCCGCAAGAAAAAAGTAGTATTGCAAGTGTTGAAATGATAAGTATTTTTTTCATTGGTATAGTTATTTATATTGGAATTATTGTTTGTTGATTATTTTTTCTAAAGCTGCTTTTTTGTTGATTACATCTACCATAGATTGCAGATATTTTTGTTGTCCAGAATACAATTGTCTTTGGGCATCATTATAATCAAAACTAGAAGACAAGCCTTCTGCAAATTTTATTTGTTGCTTTTTCTCGATTCTTTCAGCAAGATTCAAATTAGATTTGGCCGTAGCATATTCTTCAACGCTGAATTCATAATCACTTTTAGCGGCTGCATATTGTAATTTTATTTTTTGTTCTGTTTCGGACAATTGAGTATTGGCTTGATCTAAAGCGATTTTGGCTTGTTGAGTTCTGGAACTTCTGGCCAAACTACTAAAAATGGGAATGTTTAAATTGACGCCAACATTAGAATAATTAAACCAATTTTGATTTTTTGTAAAAAACTGGAATTCATCTTTAAAAGCGGTGTATCCAAAATTTGCATTGGCCGATAAAGAAGGTAAGGCCTTGCTTTTTTGTAGTTTTAATTCTAATTGTCTTTGCTCTTGAAAATTTAAAGCCATTTGATAATTTACATTATCTGTAACGGCAAATTCGCTTTTGGAAATAGCCAAATCTAAGTTCGAAGCCGTTAAGTTATCTAATTTGTCAGTCAGTTTTAAGTCGTCAGTAATGTTAATGCCTAAAGTGATTTTAAGCATCTTATAAGCCACTTCTAACAATCTTCTGTTATAATTTAATGTGCTGTTTATTGAGCTAAGCGTGATTTGAAGTTGCTCAACATTTTCTTCTTCAATCAAACCGTTTTTGAAAGTTGCTTTTGTGTCTGACAATGTTTTTTCTAAAGTTGCCTTGTTTTTTTCGAGAATGGCAATGCTCTCTTCGGCTAATAAAACATTTCCGTAGGAATTGATTACTGCTTCTTTGATTTCGATATCTGTTTTTTGTTTGGCATTTTGGTAATATTTCAAATAGGTTTTTGAAGCTTGTAATGCCACTACATAAGAACCATCGAAAATTATTTGGTTTAGTGTGGAGTGTGCAACCATATTATACTTTGTTCCAAAAGCTACTTCAGCATAAGTTCCTGGTTCTCCACCAAAAAATTCTGCCGGAACCACTGATTTTTGTAAAACAAAATTATCAGTAAAATCTACCCCAGCATTAATTTGTGGTAAACCTGCAGCGGTAGTTTCCCATTTTTTTTCTTTCGAAGCTTCAATGTCACGTCCTGCATTTATAACCGAATAATTATTGGTTAAGGCGTGACTAATGGCTTGTTCCAGACTAAAACTGAAGTTTTTCTTTGGTTCTTGTGATTTTGCCGTGAATGCAAAAACTAATAAGGGTATTAAAAATAGTTTCTTCATTATAGATTAAAATTTTGTAATTGTTTTTCGAGTTCGATTATTCCTTCTGGTGTTGCCATTGCTCTGGTGTGGTATTCTAATGCCTGTAATTCAAGTTCTTTCAGTTCTTTTTCTGAACTAGTGTTTCCATTAATGCTAAAAATCAAGGTGTAATAAAAGCCAACATAAGTATCAATTAGCATTTCTTTTCGATACAATCCCTGTTGGATTCCTTTTTCGATATTTTGTTTAAAAACCGTATTGCACTCGCTTATTTCACGGGACATTACCGTATTATAAATTTCTGGATAATGTTTTTTTAACTGATAAGCTGGAGAAGTGCCTCCTGCTTTAAACATTTCTTTAAACATCTTTCTGATTTCGAAATTTTCTTCGATGGCATTGTGATCTTTTGCCACAATTGTATCAATGCTTTGATGAATTGCTTTATGAACCGTTTCGGTAGTTTCTGCTATTAGAAGTTCCTTATTGCAGAAATATTTGTAAATTGTTTTTTTAGAAATACACATTTCGCCGGCAATATCATCCATAGTGACACTCTTGAAACCTAGTTTCAGGAATAAATCAGTAGCTTTGGCAATAATTTTATCTTTCATTTTAAAAAATTCAAAAAATTAAATTTCGGTTGCAAATAGCGATGGAAGCTTTTAAAGTTTGAAAAGTTTCCAAGGATTTTTACTTAAATTTAATAATTAGTTAATACTTGTGTGAGTTATAAATTCAAGATTAACTGTTAAATTCATATCTTGTCCTAACACAATACCACTATTTAGGTTGTATGCATTGTAGGAAAGTCCAAAATCTTTTCGATTTATATTCCCAAGAATTTCAAATATCGCTTTTGAATTGCCGTTGTATGTTTCTAAACCCGTTAGTACTACGTCTAGCTCAACTACTTTTGTGATATTGTTGATGGTAAGATTTCCCTTTAAGAAATTTATGTTTGAATTTACTTTTTGAAAAGAAGTCGATTTAAAACTAACGGTTGGGTTTTGCTTTGTATCGATAAAATCATTCAATTTAAATTTAGAATCAAATTGTTCTAATTTTCCTTCTTTAGCATTTATATCAAATAGAAATTCAACGGAGGCATCTTGCAGTTCATCGTCTACGACTGATATTGAACCATTAAATGTATTTGTTTTACTCACTAAATAGGCAATAATAGAATGCCTTGTTTTAATTAAAACATCAGATTGATCAGAATCGATAGTCCATTTTGCTGCTGTCATTTTAGTCTTGGTATTTAAAATTAAAATGCAAATCTACAAAGGAAACTTTAAACACCAAAATAGTTTCCGATGTTTTTTTAAATAATTTATTTAAGGTTTAAAGTTTCGTGTTTTTTGAGTTATTTTTGTAAACGTTAAACCTGAAACTTTAAACTAAAATTAATGCTTCCCATTCATCAGTATCAAGAGCAATTTCTACTCTATTTAGAAAACCAAAAAATTGTAAAAGAGCCTAAAAATCTATACCAACCAATAGATTACATCTTACAACTTGGCGGTAAAAGAATGCGCCCAGTTTTGACATTAATGACTGCTGAAGTTTTTGATGCCGATTACAAGGAAGCTTTGCCAGCTGCATTGGCTGTTGAGGTTTTTCATAATTTTTCGCTCATTCACGATGATATTATGGACGATGCGCCTTTGCGAAGAGGGAAAATCACAGTTCACGAAAAATGGAATGTTAATACAGGAATTCTTTCAGGTGATGCAATGCTTATTTTGGCGTACCAATATTTTGAACAATATGAGCCCGCTATTTTTAAGGATTTGGCCATATTGTTCAGCCAGACTGCGCTCGAAGTTTGTGAAGGACAACAATATGATGTAGATTTTGAAACACGCGATGACGTTACAATTTTCGAATATCTTAAAATGATAGAATATAAAACTGCGGTTCTTGTTGCTGCAGCAATGAAAATGGGAGCAATTATTGCAAAAACTTCCGAAGAAAATGCTAATTTAATATATGATTTTGGACTTAATTTAGGTTTGGCATTCCAATTACAGGATGATTATTTGGATGCTTTTGGCGATCCAAAAACCTTCGGAAAGCAAGTGGGCGGTGATATTATCGAAAACAAAAAAACATATCTTTACTTAAAAGCAATCGAGTTTTCTTCGAAAGAACAAAGAGAAGAATTAATGAATTTGTTTTCCGTTCAATTAGATGATAATTCAGAAAAAATTGAAGCAGCAAAGGAAATTTTCAACTCTACAGGCGCATCCGAAGCTACTCAAAAATCCATTAAGAATTTCACCTTGAAAGCTTTTGAGACCTTGAAAAAAATGAATATTTCCGAAGATAAAAAAGCAATATTGAAAGCTTTTGGCGAAAATTTAATGAGTAGAAACGTTTAGTTTCTTATACACACTATGAATTTCATCACTCCCATAAATACTGATTTACTTCTCGAAGAAGCCGAAAAAGAAGCTTTGTACTTGAAATTAATTGAGCAAATTAATAAGGATTTTAATTTGGCCAATGAAGGAATCGATTTTCCAATGAGTATTTCTCCCAATGAATTAAAAATTCAATTGCACGAAAAAATCTATCGATTGATTCAATACAAATTTGCTGAATACCTCAATTTGCTATACATAATCGACGTTTCTGAAGACCAAATAAAAAAACTCGACGGTTCCGATTTAGTGGTTCTATCCGAAAATGTTGCCTTTTTGATTTTGAAACGGGAATGGCAAAAAGTGTGGTTTCGAAATAAATATTAAATGCACCAATGTGAATTGTATAATTTTTGTATCGTTATGTCATATGTAGTTTTCATTAGATATTAGTAATAAAGGTTATTTTGGTAAAATAAATAAAAATTATTAAAATGAAGAAATTAGTATTAAGTTCCATTTCTATATTGGTAACTCTTCTTGTGAGTGGTCAAGCGATTCATGATAATTTTGAAGGGACCGGAAACATTACAACATGGTTTGGCGATGACTGTGGTCTAGAGCAGCCATTTTCTAATCCCTATCAATCAGGTATCAATTCATCCGCCAAGGTTTTAAAATACACTGATATCGGAGGCCAATATGCCAATATCAGGTTTGATGCGTCTTCAAATTTTAATTTATCTGCAAATTACACCTTTACATTAAAAATATATGTTTCCTCAAGTGGAATAACCGGAAGCCAACCGCTTCAAATTTCTTTAAAATTGCAAAATGGAACATTGGGAGCTCCTTGGTCTA
The DNA here is from genome assembly GCF_043780635.1 of Flavobacterium sp. Taxonomy (GTDB): domain Bacteria; phylum Bacteroidota; class Bacteroidia; order Flavobacteriales; family Flavobacteriaceae; genus Flavobacterium. The sequence continues at coordinate 24,437 of NZ_JAYWCK010000067.1, read as the reverse complement.
CTCAAAGTGAGATTATCAAGCCTATTGTACTAGATCAATGGCAGGAAGTGACTTTTAATTTTGCCAATGACCCTTATCTAAATCTTGATCCTACTTCTCCTCCTCCAATAAACAGAACAGATTTCAATAGAGTTGTCCTGCAAATTAATGGCGAAAATAATAGCAGTAATGTGTTAGCATTTATTGATGATTTTTATTATTTAGGAGTTGCTTTACCTCCTCCAGTTGTATTTGATCAATTGGTTTGGTCGGATGAGTTTGATACAAATGGAGCTGTTGATGCCACAAAATGGTTTCATCAAACACAACTCCCAGCCGGCGGAAGTTGGTATAATGGGGAAGTTCAACATTACACAAACAGAATTGATAATTCCGTTGTTACTAATGGGTTTTTAAGTGTCATTGCTAAAAAAGAGACTTTTCAAAACCAAGGCGTTACTAAATCATATACATCTGCCCGGTTAAATTCAAAGTTTGCTTTTAAATACGGCCGAGTAGAAGTAAGAGCAAAATTACCTTCAGGAGTAGGAACTTGGCCAGCTATTTGGATGTTGGGCAAAAATGTTAATGAAGACGGTGCCTATTGGGATTTACAAGGATTTGGTACTTCTAATTGGCCTGCCTGCGGTGAGGTTGATATTATGGAACATTGGGGAAGCAATCAAAATTATGTTCAAAGCGCCATGCATACTCCGTCTAGTTTTGGTGGAACTGCTAATTTAGGCGGACAAACCATTGCAACTGCTTCCTCAGAATACCATATTTATTCATTAGATTGGTATGTAGACAAAATGGTATTTAGCGTGGACGGCAAAGTACATTATACCTACCAACCGGAAACTTTAAATGCAGATACTTGGCCATTTGACAAAGAACAATACCTGCTTTTGAATATTGCAATCCAATCTAGTATATATCAAAGTTTTACACAAGCTTCGATGGATATTGATTATTTACGTGTTTACCAAGAAAAGACATTGTTCACAAATGATAATGCATCAATCAATGAATACATTCGATATAGTCCAAATCCAGTCAAAGATGTTTTAACCGTGAATATCCCTGCAAATTTTTCAGGGGCTAAAGTTTCTCTATTTTCTTTGCTAGGACAAAAAGTCGCCACTTTTAATCCAAAAGGCCCGACCTTAATCATTGATACATCAAGTTACAAATCCGGAATTTACCTGATGCAATTTTTGAAAAATAATCAAAATGCTTGTTTTAAAATCGTTAAAGAATAATGGGTGTCAATTTATAAAAAAGGTACTTCAAAAATAAATATTAACTACTCCAGCTCCTTTTTTAAAATTACTTTATTCCACAATTCATTCCCATTTTTGTCAAATAAAGTAAGTTTCATTTGCCTGTTTTCTTTGTTTCCGGAAAATGAAATTATTCCAAAATTATTTTGAACAAAGGCACTTCCCTGAACTTTATATTTATTGTCTTCATTCAACACTTTGTCGGATACGATTCCGGCGGTAAATGGTGAAACTGTCCAATCATAAATAGGATAACTGCCTTCACGAGGCAACATAGACATTTCGGCAAAATGGCGGTCTCCGGTTAAGAACAAAACACCTTTTATTTTATTATTTGAAATCTCATTGAGAAGTCTTTCCTTTTCCTCGGGATAATGTCCATAATTTTCTGTGTCTGGCACCGAATTAAGAACTTGTCCGCCTATCACGATTATTTTAAAACTGGCTATTGAAGAACTCAAAGCGTCAATAAGCCATTCGAATTGCGTGGTGCCTAACATCGTTTTATTACCTGTGACTCTTTCTTGTGGCGATCTAAAAAAACGATCGTCAATCAGGAAAAACTGAGCGTCACCCCAATTAAAGGTAGAGAAAACACCTTCGTTTTGTTCTGGACTGATTCCGTAACTTTTATTGGCCCAGAAATCTCTAAATGCTTTTTGAGTCACATTTTTATTATAAAAACTACGGTCACTATCATTGGGGCCATAATCGTGGTCATCCCAAATCGCAAAATTTTGGGTTTTGGCTAATAAAGGTTGAATTTCTTTGATGGATCTGGAGTGTGTATTGCGATGATAAATCCCTGTTTTACTATCCCAATCCGCTTCTCTTAAATAAGTGTTGTCACCACCCCAAATCATAATGTCCGGATTTTTCTTGGTGATACTTTCAAAAATGTTATATCCGCTTCCATAAGGTTTTCCGGGTCTGTCAAATTCAGTTTCATTGATGTACATACAACTGCCGAAAACAACTGTAAAATCAGGAGCATCTTCTCGCCATTGCCATAATTTCTTGGAAGAAAAGGAAGTCTCATAAGGCAAAACCACCTTTTTATTATTGATAAAAACGGTGTATGTATATTTTTTTCCAGGTTCAAGTTGGTCTAAAATGATATGATAGGTAAAAGCAACTTCTTTAGATGAATTATAATTATCAGAGGAGAATACTTTGGCTGGATTGTCTAATGCAAAATATTCAATTTTTACGGAAACATTTTCTTTGGTTTGCAACCAAATTAAAGCTTCTTTCATCTCGCAGTAACCCACCATTGGACCGGATTGCAATAGGGTGTTTTGAGAAAATCCATAACTCAAAAACAGAAGAAAAAACACTTGTATACTCTTTTTCATAATTTAAAAATAAACTCTTATAAACGGCATAAACGGGTCGCTGTAATAGCCGTTATTATTATTAAATAATACATCATAGCGAACTCCAATGGTTACATTTCCTGTTCTATAACCTGCACCAAGATATAGTGCAGTGTTCCAAATAGTATCGGTATTACTTCCTCCAGGATATTGATAATCTGTATTTACATTGATTTCTTCTAACTCTACTGAAAGTTGAACTTGTGGAATAGGATTTACAAGGCCTATTAAACTTGCTCCAAAAAGCGTAGAAGAATAATCGTTTTTTGCAGAAATATAGCCAAACTGTAATGAAGTTCCAACTGAAACAACTTGGTTAATATTATAAATGGCGCTAGGCGCAATAGTAATTTCGGTATAACCAGATCCAATACTCAATCCTATTCCGCCACCAAATTGCACATTTCTCCAGAAATTATTTGGGGGTTGTAGTCCATTTGTTGGCCCTTGTGCAAATATACCAAAAGAAAATAAAAAAGTTGTAACTCCCAAAATTGATTTGGCAACAATTTTCAAGGTGCTCTTTTTCATAAGCATTTAGGTTTTTAACAATATATGGCATAAATGTATTTAAAAAGAATTATAAACTTATTGTATTATTGTACTTTTGCCAGACTATTTTAACAAAAAAGCAGATTTTATACAATTATGGATAGGTTTTCATTCTTAAATGCGGCACATGCCGAATTTTTCGCACAATTATACGACCAATATTTAGAAAATCCAGATAGCGTAGAGCCAAGTTGGAGAGGTTTTTTTCAAGGTTTCGATTTTGGGATGTCAACCTATAATGGAGAAAATCCAGTAAGCCAAACAGAAAATGGAACTTCAGTAAGTCTTGAAGGTACTTCTGCTTCAGAGAAACTTCAGAAAGAGTTCAATGTAATCAAATTAATTGATGCCTATAGAAATCGTGGACATTTGTTTACGAAAACGAATCCGGTTCACAAAAGAAGAACTTATACTCCAACTTTGGACATTGAAAATTTTGGACTTTCAAAAGCGGATTTATCAACCATATTTGATGCGGCCAAGGTAATCAAAATTGCACCTTGTAGTTTGGCGGATATTCTTGGACATTTGGATAAAATTTACTGTCAATCTATTGGGGTTGAATATATGTATATTCGAAATCCAAATGATATTCAATGGATTCAAAATAAAATTGGGCATAACGACAATCACCCTGATTTTTCTCACGACGAAAAAAGAGCCATTCTCAACAAATTAAACCAAGCAGTTTCTTTCGAGAATTTTTTGCATACAAAATATGTGGGACAAAAAAGGTTTTCACTCGAAGGAGGAGAATCAATTATTCCCGCTATTGATTCATTGATTGAAATGGCAGCCGAAAAAGGAATTGAACAATTTGTGATGGGAATGGCGCATCGAGGTCGTTTGAATATTTTAGCAAATATATTCGGGAAATCAACTCAGGATATTTTTGGAGAATTCGAGGGCAAAGATTACGATCAGGATCAATTTGACGGTGATGTAAAATACCATTTGGGACTTACCGCCCAAAAAACAACTAGATCAGGAAAAACCATCAACATAAATCTTGCTCCAAATCCTTCGCATCTTGAAACCGTTGGAGCAGTTATAGAAGGAATTACCAGGGCCAAACAAGATAAATATTTCCCGGATGATTTTTCTAAAGTATTGCCTATTGCTGTTCATGGTGATGCTGCGATTTCGGGTCAAGGAATCTTATATGAATTGGTACAAATGGCCCAACTTGATGGTTATAAAACGGGCGGAACAATACATATTGTAATCAATAATCAGGTTGGTTTTACCACTAATTACCTTGACGGACGTTCCTCAACTTATTGTACAGATGTTGCCAAAGTAACACTTTCGCCAGTATTGCATGTCAATGCTGATGATGCCGAAGCGGTTGTGCACGTGATGTCATTTGCGTTGGATTTCAGAATGCATTTTGGACGTGATGTTTTTATCGATTTGTTAGGATATAGAAAATATGGACATAATGAAGGCGACGAACCACGTTTTACGCAACCTTTATTGTACAAAATTATAGCAAAACATAAAAACCCAAGAGATATTTATGCCGAGAAATTATTGGCTGAAGGAGTGATTGATGCCAATTATGTAAAAGGACTGGAGGTAGAATACAAATCGAATCTAGAGGTGAATCTTGAAGAATCCCGTAAAAAGGAATTGACAATAATTACTCCATTTATGCAAAATGAATGGGAAGGTTTTACAAAAGCTGGAGTGGCTCAGATGTTCAAAAAAGTAGACACTTCTTATTCAAAAGAAGGACTTACGGCTGTTGCCAATGCCATTTGTAATTTGCCAAAGGACAAAAAATTTATCAGCAAAATCCAAAAATTAATAAACGACAGAAAAACAATGTTTTTCGAAACCAACAAGTTAGATTGGGCAATGGCTGAACACTTGGCTTATGGATCATTGTTGCAAGAAGGTTATGACGTTCGTATTTCAGGTCAAGATGTTGAACGCGGTACTTTTTCTCATCGTCACGCCGTTGTGAAAGTCGAAGATTCAGAGGAAGAAGTTGTTTTGATCAATAATTTAGAAGGTAAAAAAGGAAAATTTAGTGTTTACAATTCTCTTTTATCAGAATATGGCGTTTTAGGCTTTGATTACGGTTATGCGTTGGCAAACCCAAATGCATTGACTATTTGGGAAGCACAATTTGGCGATTTCAGCAACGGGGCGCAAATTATGATTGACCAATATATTTCTTGTGGGGAAGACAAATGGAACAATCAAAACGGAATCGTTTTATTATTGCCTCACGGTTACGAAGGGCAAGGAGCAGAACATTCTTCAGGAAGAATAGAACGTTATTTACAACTTTGTGCCAGACAAAATATGGTTGTTGCCGATTGTACAACTCCGGCAAATTTCTTTCACTTGTTAAGAAAACAAATGAAAACGAAATACCGTAAACCGCTTATTGTGTTTACACCAAAGAGTTTGCTTCGTGATCCAAGAGTTGTTTCTGGTATAGAAGAATTTACTACAGGTACTTTTCAGGAAACTATTGACGATGAAACCGTGAATAAAAACGGGGTAAAAACATTGGTTTTCTGCACAGGAAAATTCTATTATGACATCACTGCCGAAAGAGAAATCAACGGTCGAAAAGATGTTGCAGTAGTGAGAATTGAGCAATTATTTCCGTTACCAACAGAACAATTAAAAAAAATAATTGCGAGATATCCAAATGTAGATGATTATGTTTGGGCACAGGAAGAACCGAAAAATATGGGTGCTTATGGTTTTATGTTAATGAATATTACAACCGTAAAATTTAGATTAGCATCGTTAAGAGCATCTGCTGCATCCGCATCAGGAAGTTATACCAGATCAAAACGCCGTCATGCGGAAGCTTTGAAATTTGTTTTTGACAAGAATATATCAAGATAAGAAAATTTGTTTCAGGTTTAATTTTATTTAACTTGAAACTTTAATAATTTAAAATTCATAATTAAAATAATATAAGATGATTTTAGAAATGAAAGTCCCTTCACCAGGGGAATCAATCAAAGAAGTTGAAATCGCAACTTGGTTAGTAAAAGATGGCGATTATGTTGAGAAAGATCAGGCTATTGCCGAGGTTGATTCGGACAAAGCAACATTAGAATTGCCAGCAGAAGCAAGCGGAATTATCACTCTAAAGGCCGAAGAAGGCGATGCGGTTGCCGTAGGATCCATAGTTTGCTTAATTGATACTGAAGGCAAAAAACCATCTGGTTCAACGCCAGTTGTCGAAGCAAAAAAAGAGGAGGCAAAACCTGTTGAAGTGAAAAAAGAAGAAGTGAAAGCTGTAGCTCCAGCTCCTGTAGCTCCAGTTTCTTATGCTTCAGGAACTCCATCTCCGGCAGCGAGGAAAATATTGAATGAAAAAAATATCCAGCCTTCTGACATCATTGGAACGGGAAAAGATGGAAGAATTACCAAAGAAGATGCTGTAAATTCAGTTCCAGCAATGGGAACTCCAACAGGAGGAAGCCGTGGTTCTGAGCGCACAAAATTATCAATGTTACGTCGCAAAGTTGCAGAAAGATTAGTCGCTGCCAAAAATGAAACAGCAATGTTGACTACTTTCAACGAAGTTAATATGACGCCAATTAACACGTTGCGTAATGAATACAAAGATGCATTCAAAGCAAAACACGGTGGAATTGGGTTAGGATATATGTCGTTTTTCACAAAAGCCGTAACCAGAGCTTTAGCTTTATATCCGGATGTGAACTCAATGATGGATGGCGATTATAAAATTGCTTTTGATTTCTGCGATATTTCAATTGCAGTTTCCGGTCCAAAAGGACTAATGGTTCCTGTAGTTCGCAATGCCGAAAACTTGACTTTCCGTGGAATTGAATCCGACATTAAAAGATTAGCGATAAAAGCACGTGACGGACAAATCACAGTTGACGATATGACTGGAGGAACATTCACTATTACAAATGGAGGTGTTTTTGGAAGTATGTTATCAACACCAATTATCAATCCTCCACAATCTGGAATTCTTGGAATGCACAACATTATTGAGCGTCCAATTGCCGTAAATGGAAAAGTGGAAATTCACCCAATGATGTATGTGGCTCTTTCTTATGATCACAGAATCATCGATGGTCGTGAGTCTGTTGGATTCTTAGTTGCTGTAAAAGAAGCATTGGAAAATCCACTAGAATTACTTTGTGAGGGCAATCCTAAAAAAGCTTTTGAACTTTAAAAAAATCTTATAAAAAGACCTGTTTAATATTATTAAACAGGTCTTTTTAATTTCTTTTAATTTCTACAAAATCAAAAAGAGCATAATTATTATTTTGAGGAATATGGTTTCCTATGAATTTTAAATTTTCGACACTGCAATAAATATTAAAATTCGTTTCGTTACCATAAGTCAGTTCGAGAGTTGTTAAAATAAGGTCATTAATTGTCCAATTTACTTGATAAAGACCATCTGGGTTTACTTTTATTTCTAAAGACAAATTGTACCATCGTCCTCTTTTGATTTTTTTTTGTATAGATTGATATGGATTTCCCTGAGAAGTCATATAAACAATAAGGTCATCAGATTGCGCCATTAATTGATTCCGAACAATTTGAGTTCCATACCCAATCTCGAAATCTAATTCGTGCATATCGTCATTATATAAAAATCCACTAATATTTGTCATATCTCCAATACCAATTTCTGGAATATAAACCCTCCAAATGTAAGTTCCTGAAGTAAATTTATCAATTGTTTTAACTTTCGGTCGTTCCCATGTATTGGCATTTGTAAATATCTTTAAATTCCCATTTTCAATAATATAATTAATATTTTGATTTGTGTTTAATGAAGCGTCTTCCCATTCAGTTAAATCATTAAAATCATAAATTTTTGTTATTCCACTTTCGTTGGTTTTATTTTTGGAGGAACAAGAAAATAATAATATTCCCAAGAGTATTAATTTAATTTTGAGGAAATTTTTCATATATATTTATGGTTCTTAGAAGTTAATTTGTATTATTTTAAATACAAAAAATGATTATAATAATCAATGATTCCCTTGCCTTTCATTAGAATATCTGCGCCAATAATGCCGTGAACGGGTTTTGCTTTGTGCTCGATCAACGCCTCATTTACATGGGATAAATCAAAAATCACGAGTTCAAAATCAGAGTGTTTCCAATTGCCCAATTGAAGTTGATTGCCAACAGCCATTTGGGTAAACATTCCCGTTGCACCAGCACCAGAAGCTTGTGTTTTGGATTTTTTCGCTTCCAAAAGAAATAATTCGATACTTTCAAAACCCACACAACTGGAACTTGCTCCAGTATCCAGAATAAAATTTCCTTTGATGCCGTTTATACTCGCTTTTATAAGTATATGTTGGGTTTTAGTCACTTTAAATCTTATTTTCTTGTAGCTTTCTTTTTTAAGAATTTCAGGAAGGGTTTTCATTTTCTGTAGCGATTAAAGACCAAAAATAATCCAATTAAAACTATTATTCCAAGAATATAAAAATAATAATTTGTTGGTTTTTCAGTAGTTTCAATTCCGCCATAATACACAAAAGCGCTCCAATAATAAGGCGTTTTTTTTGCATTTGAAATTGATTCGTCTTTCAGAAAATCTCTTTTGGCATTGGTGTTAGCCTCAAAATAAGGAATGTCTTTTTTAATGTTTTTATAAAAAGCATCCATAAAAACCGAAGTCGTATAGTCGTTTACTTTCCACAATGAAAACAACAGATTTTGTGCTCCGGCAAACTGAAATCCCCTGGCAACACTCATTGCACCTTCGGATTTGTAGAGTTTTCCAATTCCGGTTTCACAGGCACTCAAAACCACCAAGTCTGGATTGATGTTGAGATTGTAAAGTTCTGAATACAAGACTTCCTGATCATAAAATTTGATGCTCGCCGGAGTTTCTGTATCACCGGAAGTTGCGTGCGTGCTCAAATGCAAAATGGAATAATTGGCGGCATTCAACTTGAAATTATCGAAAGAGGCGGTTTCATTTGCGAAAAATTTTCCATCGAAATTGCTTTTTATGGATTGCATTTCGGATTTGGAAAATGTCAATTCATAAGCGGTTTTTTCAAAAACGGGGAAAATACCAAGAACTGTTTTTTTATCTCTAGAAGAGGTTTTTCCATTCAAATAAAGGGATGCTGAATTATTGTAGGCAATCTTGAAATCATTCAACAAATAATGCATTTGCGAAAAATTGGTCGTTGCGCTTTCTTTTGTAATCAAAGCCTCAAAAGGAAGAAAATTCAATAAGCCATCAGGAACAATAATTAGGTTTTGGTAAGTTGCATATGTTGGTAATTTCAACATTTTATATAATGAATTACCATAATGGTTATAGCCCGAAATATCATCGGTTATTTTATTGGCATCGCTGAAATAATCCAAAAACGAAATTATTCTTGGTGTTGCAGTATGGTTGTCCCAATAATAGTCCAGTTTTATTCTTTGGTTTGCCAAGGTAAAAACATACATTTTCTCAAAGCCCGAAAAATACTCCACCAGTATTGTTTTGTCTTTTTCAAGTTTAGAATACAAGGATTTCAAATCGATGTTTTCGGCTGTATTAACTTGATTTTCCAACCTGATTTTCTTTAGCGAAAGCATCAATTCATTTTGTTTTTTTATGGCTTCGTTTATTTTTGTAACGTTTGCCAAATCCCCTTTTTGTTGTTCTTTGACGATTTCATTAGTCCAGTTTTGCAGTTGCTCCAAATGTAGTTTTTCTTCTCTAGAAACTGTTTTTTTATTGGAAAGATAGCTTTTCAAAACACCTGATTTTGTTCGTTCAGAAAGCTGGAAAGCATTTTCGATATAAATAATTTTATTTTCTTTTTCGTAAAGAAAATCATAGATGGAAAGGCATTTTTCGGTTCGATTTCTAACGCGAATTTGGTTGATGATTTTGGAATTTTCATAGACTAACAAGTTCGAAAACAAATCCTCTATTTGGAACGAAAGCGTGTATGCTTCCAAGGCTTTTTTGGGTTGATTTTCTTCCAAGAAAACGTCTGCTTGTAAGTCTAGTGCATCCAATAAAATGGTTTCTGCGTAGAGTGAGCTTTGGTTGGGAATAATGTTTATCTGATAAGAATAATTTGGAATTAAAATCTTAAAAACAGATGCTATAATTATGCTTGCTTCAGCATATTTTTTTTGTTGAAACAATAAATTAGCTTCTTCATATTTAAATTTAGCTAGTTTCCGAGGTGAAATATTCGGAGTCGCAAAGAAATACTTTTTGGCTTTTTCAAAATAGGAATTGGCCAATTCAATATTTTGCCATTGTAGATTTAATGCGGATAAGTTGCGATAACAATTGGCCAGTGTTTCAGTTTGGGTTTTATCTGATTGCAATAATTGAATAGCCGCAAGATAGGTGCTTTCTAATTTTTTAAAAATATTAGGAATAGGTTTTGAAAAATCTGGATTTTTATAACTTAATACATAATTATTTCCCAAGTTAGTCAATAAAATTCCTTTCTGTGTTGAGGATAATTTTTGGGTTTTAATCGTTTTTTCTAGTAAAACGATGGCTTCATTTACTCGACCCGTGTTTTGATACACGTTCGACAAATTAAGAATTGCCGCTATTTTTTGGGGTTGGTTTTTCTCGGCATTAGCAATAAAATAATACTGTTTTATGGTGTTTTCGGCATTGTCATAATCGCCTATAATCGTGTAAAGATTGCCCAAAGGTTTTAGGCAATATTCTGTAATATCATAATTAGAAAGCTTGTATTTTTGATAGACTTGCCAGGCTTTTTCATAACTTGAAATAACTTGCTTAGTCTTTCCAAATTTGTTTTCATAATAGGCTTTGTTGCAATTTAAGACCACAATGGCCAAGAGTTCATTCTTGGATTTTGGTTTTGGATTTTTCCAGAAATTGTAATCAACAGTTTCTAAATTTTGTAAACCGTCAAGGGTTGGATTTGTAGAATACCCATCAACAACATTGTAAATTTTATCTTCTGGCGTAAGCGGATTTTGCCCTAAAACATTTAGAGTCGTGAATAACAAAAGATAAAAAATAGTTTTAATCATATAAGGAATTTAAGGTCATTTAAGTTTGTCATTTCGACGAAGGAGAAATCACATAACTAGAGCAACTAATGTGATTTCTCCTTCGTCGAAATGACAAAATAATTCTTATTTAAACGACGAAGTTTAATAACATAAATTGTTTCCTAAAACTTCCAAATGCCATACAACTGAAAATAATTAAAATTATCTTCGAAATTCAGTACATATCTCGCGCCAAAACTTGGGCCAATTCTTGCTGCTCCAATGGTTAAATCAAACAATAATCCAGTTTTAAAACTGGTAAAAGATTCTTTTACAGTATTGGATTCATTCGTTGTTGAGATTAAAAATTTATCGGTTATTCCTTCAAAAGTTTCTATTTTCAGGTTTTGTTCCTGTTGTTGCGAAACATTAATGTTGGCTTGCAATCCTGCTCCAATCCCTATAAAGTTATTGATGTTGTAGCGCATCAGCAATGGAATTTCCCAATTGATACTGCTGTTTTCTGATGAAGTCGTGGTGCGTTGCAATTGGCGAAAACCATTGGCATTTTGAATGAAGGTGTCTTCTGTTGTCGTTGTTCCATCATAAGAATGCAAGCTATTTACGAACTCGGCTTGCCAATAGAAACGATAGGATTTGAAGGGAGAAACTGTGGCTCCCACAAAATAACTTCTGGAATTTTCTAAATTAGGATACAAATTATAACCCGCTTTTGCTCCAATAGAAATTCCCGGCGAGAATCTTGTAGTGGTATAATTGGTGATTATGGGTTCGTTTTTGTCGAAAATAATGGCGGTTCTGCTTCTAGTATTAACTTTATGAAAGTCTTTATTGAATTTCATTGAATATTTTACAAACCCTTTGGTGCTGTCTTTTTCTTTGACGTTTTTCTGCTCGCTTCCCGGCAAATAAATGTTTTTGAAGGTGAAGAATATCTGTTTTTGTTTGATGATGGTGTCCAAACAACTTGTTGTAGGATCTTCGCCTTTTGGACAAATCGGACATTTGGGGTACATATCTTCGATTTGGAAAGTCTTTTTGTCGAACATATCCGGAACATCAGTTTCTAGGCGAATCATTCTTGCCGGTCCTTCGCCATTGTTTTGGAAACGAGTTTTGAAGTTGACCCTTTTGAAACGTACCAATCTGTAATTCATAAAACTTCCGTTGGAACCCATTTTATTTGGGTCGTGCGAGGTTACGATTTCCATTTCAAGGTTTTTAACTTTGTGGTTTTTAAAACTTCGGTTTGGAACAAAAACACTTCGCATCGTTACCGTAGCACTCGTGTCTTTAATCATTTCGGGAGTCGTTTTGTAAGTAAGGAAAATATTTCTGGTTTCGCCTGGATTTACACCATCAAACTCAAAAAGAGTGGCGTTTTTATAGGAGTTTTTCGCTTCTTTCAAAGTAGTGTCTAAGTCTGATTGAGTGGTTGTGATTTGATATTTTTTGGCTGTTGCCAAAGTATTTTCGGAAGCCAAATACGAATCCGAGTTTTCTAAATCATTTGTAAATACAACTAGGTCTTCCTTAACTTCTCTTTCGCCAGCATATGTCCTGAAATCGACCAATTCGAAGTTGTTGTTTTTGAATTGTTTTTCGTTGTAAAAAAGATATAATTTTCCGTCGGCCACGTAATTTTCCATATTTTGATAACTTACAATCACTTCCATTTGTTGGTCGGGAATGGGGTCACAATTTTTCTGGATGGTCAATCCGTTTTGGTCTTCGATGGAAGCAATATCAGTATAAACTTCATCAGAAATTTCGTTTACAGCCACTGCTTTTGGTCGTGTTGCGGGTGGTTTTCCGTTGTCGTAATTGTTGGTTACGGCGAGACGAGCATTGTAAGTTCCTTTGTTTTTATAGACGTGTTTGGGTTCGGCTTCTTTGCTGTAATGACCGTCGCCCATTTCCCATAAATAGGAATAGGATGGTTTTGGTGCGCCAGCAATCGGGATTAAAGGCGGTATTTCGGGTTTGAATTTGACCACATTTCTGTTTTGATTATAGGTAATCTTGGCTTTTCGAGTTACGGTATCTTTTACTTTGGTTTGTCCTTCGACAAGCTCAGGATGACAAAAAGAAAATAGAATGAAGAAAATAGATAGTAGGTTTTTCATAATCGATACGTTTTTAGCCCTGATAGCAGTGGAAATCCTTATGTGCCGGGGTTCGGCACAAAAGATTGCAACGGATAGCAGGATTAGCTTCTGATTGCCAAGTCGTTCATCTTCGCAATGACAAGCAAGATAAATTCATAATATTTTTTAAAAATAGAAAAAAGTGGTGAGCAAATCACCACTTCTTCTAAAAAATTATATTTTGTGTTACTGTATCGCGTTGATAGCGGCTACCATTTGGGCTTCGGTTACTACGGTAGTTTCGGTTAAAGTGAATGTGTAAACATCTCCTGCGGCAACCGTAACGGCTTTGATGGCGTATCTCCAGTTTCCATTGTCTTCGGTAGCAAAAATGACGTGCATTTGCAATCCAATTGGAATTTGTCCATAATGTTCGCTGAATTGTTTCGTGGTCGGATTGTAAGTGTCTAATTTGGCTAGGGCATTTTGACCTTCACCATCATAAGATAAATAAATAGCGCTGTTTGTGTTGTCGTATCCAGTTGGTACGGCTGCTAAAACTGTGGTTCTTGGTCTTGGATCGCTATAAAATTTATCGACATTTGTCCAACCAAAGTTGCCAAAAGTAACGTTATAACTGTTTTGACCAAATCCTACATTCCCGTCTTTTTGACCTCCGGTTCCAGCTGCGTTACGAGGATTTACCCAAGTAAGATTTTCATCATCTGTTGTATCACCTGCCCAAAAAAGCATTCCTGTGTCCATTGTTCCAGTTAAATTCACGGGAACTTGAAGCTGAATTACTCCTGTTGAGACTAAATCAACACCGCCTTGAGAAGCTTTGATGAAAAACTCACCACCTGATTTCAGCAAACTTTTTTTGCCGTCAGGCATCACTCCCATTGTAGGTTTGTTAGATATCAGCATATTTCCTTTATCAAAAAGTTCCACAAACGTGATGTCGATTGCTCCAGTAACGGGGTTTCCGTTTTTAGTAAGAGCATTTCCGTTTAGGGTGATTACCACTCCTTTTGCAGAAGTTAGTGTGATAACACCAGCTCCGGCAGTTGCGGTAAATTTTTGAATGTTTTTTTTGAGTCCATTTTCGTTAATTCCTTTGAAAGCGGCTGCTGTTGGAGGAATTGGAGTTGTGTTTTCATTGTTTGTACAGCTTGCGAAAATAATTGTTGCTAAAGCTAAAATTCCGATGTTTTTTAAATTTGTTTTCATAATTTCTAATGTTTAATTGTTGTTTAAATTTTTTTGTTTTTATATTGTTATATCAATTCGGGTTTGATATTGTTACCCTTTGTTTTGAATTTTATTTTTTTAATTCTGATTTCGTTGTTATATCAACTTGCCTTTTTATTTGTTACCCTATGTTTCGAATTATTTTTTATCGGGTTATTTTTGTCCAAAGTTTGATAATGAAATTGACTCCTAATTTTTTTAACTTTTTCATATTTTAAAAGTTTTAAAAAGCTTTAGTTTTTGTTTTATATGGTTATATCAACTTGGTTTTATATTTGTTACCCCTTTTTTTAGTATTTTCGATAAAAAGTTTTTTTATGTCCAAAACCACTATTCATCCAGACCAGATTTATATCGACGGACTTGCCAATAATGATTCGGCGATTATTCAATCTATTTACAAGAAGTTTGTTCCAAAAGTTATTCATTATATAAGGAACAATTCCGGCAATGAAGACAAGGCGCAAGACGTGGTTCAGGAAATTATGATTTTGCTTTTCAATCAGGCC
This sequence comes from Flavobacterium sp., assembly GCF_043780635.1. GTDB lineage: Bacteria > Bacteroidota > Bacteroidia > Flavobacteriales > Flavobacteriaceae > Flavobacterium. The sequence continues at coordinate 9,399 of NZ_JAYWCK010000067.1, read as the reverse complement.
AAAGCAAAGAAACTGCAACTCACTTGTCCGTTTGACGCTTACTTTTTTTTGTTGTGCAAAAGAAAATGGCTGAACGAAATAAAAAAATCTTCGAATAAAGGGGTAACAATCGATGAAGATCCGCTATCTAGTAATGAACCTACAGAGGAAATGGTTACGGAAACTGAAGTGTTTGACGAAAAACAAAAACTTTTTGATTTGATGTTTCTTAAACTCGGCGACAAATGCCAAGAGTTATTGAAATTAAGTTTTACCATCAAATCGATGGAGGAAGTTGCCGAAAAACTCAATGTAACTTATGGTTATGTTCGAAAGAAAAAATCGTTGTGCGTTGGTCAATTAACCCAGTGGATTCAGGAAACAAATCGCTTTAAATCTTTAAAAAGTACCTAGCCATGAACGAGGAACGCTACATATTATTTGGTCAATATTTCGAAAACGAATTGTCTGCAGGGGAAAAAACAAACTTCGAAGAACAATTGGCTGAAGATCAGGAATTCGCTTCAGCTTTTGAAATTTTCAAGGAATTGAATCTTCATTTGGAGCAAAAATTTGGAAATGAACAAGAATTAAAATCCTTTAAAAAGAATTTAAAATCCATTTCCAAGGAACATTACAAATCCAAAAAATCTAAAGTTGTAGCTTTCAAACCTTGGCAATATGCCATTGCGGCTTCGGTGGCTATTTTGGTTGGATTGTTCTTTTTTCAGAATATAAATCCATCTTTTGAAGATTATGACAATCCGGAAATTGCAACTTTCACCGAAAGAGGTGATGTAAACGACAATTTGAAACTGGCTCAAGACTTATTTAACGCCAAAAATTATCGTGCTGCAATTCCGCATTTTGAAGCTGTTTTAAATTCAACTAAATCTCCAGAAATTCAGTATTTCTATGCAGTTTCGCTTTTGGAAGATAATCAATTTCAAAAAGCCGAAACCAATTTATCAGAGTTAAAATCAGGAACTTCTATTTATAAAAATAAAGCGACTTGGTATTTAGCGCTTTCAAAATTGAAACAGAAAGAGTATAAATCTTGTAAAGAAACACTTTTGACAATCCCAGACGATTATGAGGATTACGACCAAGTGCAACAATTGTTGAACGAATTATATTAAATTTTTAACCATATAAGGTATTTAAGCTCATTTAAGTTTTTGAATAAATTTATTATCTGACCTTAAATTCCTTATATGGTTCATTTTTTTGAGCAAGATTGTATCTTTGCTGCTTTAATTAAAGTTTAAAATGATAATTACTGATACACACACCCATTTATATTCCAATGAGTTTGACGAAGACCGCAACGAAATGATTCAACGTGCCATCGCTGCCGGTGTTTCGCGGTTTTTTATTCCTGCGATTGATTCTGCTTATACACAGTCGATGTACAATTTGGAAAAGGCATACCCCAATAATATATTTTTAATGATGGGTTTACATCCAACTCACGTAAAAGACAATTATCTCGAAGAATTACAACTTGTTGAGAATGAATTATCCAAAAGAAAATTCTTTGCTATTGGAGAAATTGGAATCGATTTGTATTGGGATAAAACGCATTTACCTCAGCAGCAAGATGCTTTCAGAAAACAAATCCAATTGGCGAAACAATACAAATTGCCCATCGTAATTCATTGTCGTGAAGCTTTTGACGAAATTTTTGAAATTTTGGAAGAAGAAAAATCTGTTGATTTGTTCGGGATTTTTCATTGCTTTTCCGGAACTCAGGAGCAAGCATTACAAGCCATTTCTTATAATATGAAACTAGGAATAGGAGGAGTGGTAACTTTCAAAAACGGAAAAATTGACCAATTTCTGAATCAAATTGATTTGAAACACCTTGTCCTTGAAACGGATTCGCCTTATTTAGCACCCGTTCCTTTTCGTGGAAAACGTAATGAAAGTAGTTATCTGGTTAACGTGGTAGATAAACTTGCTGCGATTTATAATTTGCCTCAAGAAGAAATAGCCCGAATTACAACCGAGAATTCCTCCTCAATTTTTGGGATTTAACATAGTAATTGGCTATTTTTCATAAAAATTTTGTTAATTTGTTCTTATAAAAAATATGCTATATGTCAAAATTTGACGCTATCCGACCGTTTTATGATACTGAAGTAAATGATGCTATTCAAAATGTGGTTCATCACCCAATGATGAAAGCATTGATGAACTTTACTTTTCCGGATCTTCCAGACGAAATATGGAAAGAACAGCTTTTAAGAACTCATTCTACCAGGGATTTTCAATGTAATTTCATATACAAATCACTCCAACAAGTGCTGGAAAAAAAATCCGATGGATTAACAACCACGGGTTTTGAAAAATTAGAAAAAAACACTGCATACATGTTTATTTCGAATCATCGAGATATTCTTTTAGACACTTCATTGCTAAATGCTTGTTTATTCGAGCATAAATTAGTGATGACCGCATCGGCGATTGGAGATAATTTGGTAAAAAAATCATTTTTGAGAACATTGGCAAGATTAAACCGAAACTTTTTGGTTCAAAGAGGTTTGTCACCTCGAGAAATGCTGCAAAGTTCGAAATTATTATCAGAATACATTAGCAAATTATTGCAACACGAAAACCGTTCGGTTTGGATAGCACAGCGAGAAGGAAGAACCAAAGACGGAAATGACGCCACAAACCCAGGTGTTTTAAAAATGCTCTCCATGGCTTCTGATGAAGAAAATCTGATGGATTATTTCAAGAAAATAAAAATAGTTCCTGTTTCAATTTCTTATGAATATGACCCGACTGATGCTTTAAAAATGCCTCAACTTTTGGCTGAAGCCAAACAAGAAATTTACATCAAGGAAAAAAATGAGGATTTCATCAACCTGATGAGTGGGGTTATGGGGCAAAAAAAACGCATTCATATTCACGTTGGAGACGTTCTTGAAAACGAATTAGATCTTATAAAGTCGGAATTTGATAACTCCAATAAACAAATTCAAGCTTTGGCTCAGGTTATTGACGAATCTATTTTGCGCAATTATAAACTATGGCCAACTAATTATATTGCTTTCGATATTTTGAATAAAACCAATTCCCATCAACATTTGTACACAGAAAACGAAAAATCGCTTTTTGAGCGCAGACTAGAAATGCGAATAGACCATAATGACCCATTAGCTTTGCAAAGTTTCTTGGCAATGTATGCCAATCCTGTTGTCAATAAATTGAAATTTGAAAATGCAATCTAAAACCAAAATTCTTTTGATCTACACTGGTGGAACCATTGGTATGATGAAGGATTTTGAAACCGGAGCACTCAAGGCATTCAATTTTAGAAAACTACTTCAAAAAATCCCGGAATTAAAACAATTGGAATGTGATATTGAGACGGTTTCTTTTGAAACGCCAATTGATTCTTCCAATATGAGTCCCGAAAGATGGACGGAAATTGCGGAGATTATTGAAGATAATTATGCTCGATTTGATGGATTTGTAGTTTTACACGGTTCAGATACGATGTCGTATTCTGCTTCAGCATTGAGCTTTATGCTCGAAAACTTGTCAAAACCAGTAATTTTTACCGGATCACAATTACCCATTGGAGATTTAAGAACTGATGCGAAGGAAAATCTGATAACCGCAATTCAAATTGCTTCTTTAAGACAGGACAACAAACCAGTAATTAGCGAAGTATGCCTTTATTTTGAATACAAATTGTATCGAGGTAACAGAACCACAAAAATCAATGCAGAAAATTTCAATGCGTTTATTTCACCCAATTACCCCACTTTGATTGAATCAGGAGTGCTTTTAAAAACACATCCTGAATTGTTTCTGCCAAAGACAAGAGTTAAAAAATTGAGGATTCATAAGATTTTGGATACCCGCGTGGCAATTATCAAAATGTTTCCTGGTATTAGTGAAGCTTTTTTGGAAACAATTCTTGATATTCCGCAACTTAAAGGAATTGTTTTGGAAACTTATGGAGCCGGAAATGCTCCTACCGAAGATTGGTTTTTATCACTTTTGAAAAACGGAATAAATAGAGGTTTGCAAATTGTAAATGTAACACAATGTTCTATAGGAAGTGTGACTATGGGGAAATATGAAACGAGTACTGCAATGAAAGAAATTGGAGTAATTTCAGGGAAAGATATCACTACTGAAGCCGCAATTACTAAATTAATGTACTTATTAGCACAAAATGTTCCCCCAGATATTTTTAAAACACTTTTCGAAACTTCGTTGCGTGGAGAATTGTCATAAAAAGCGAGGATTAATTTTCTTAAGTCATATTTTTTCGTGTTCTTTGCAACCTCAAATTAAATAGAAAGGTGGCCGAGTGGCTGAAGGCGCACGCTTGGAAAGCGTGTTTATGGTAACATAACGTGGGTTCGAATCCCATCCTTTCTGCAACTTGATTTTATAATCTAAAAAAGGTAGCCTTACGGTTACCTTTTTTTTGTAAATTTATCCCACAAAAATTTAATATGCGTTTAGTACTCAAAACATTTTTTTTATTCACTGTGGTTAACGTTTTTTCGCAAACCACCAATCCTGTTTTGCCTACCGTTAAAATTGATTCACTTTATAGAGAGGATCAGTTTTATTTTGGATTCACCCTCAATACTTTACAAAAAAAGCCAGCGGGTTTAACCCAAGATAAATTTTCATCGGGATTTTCTTTGGGATTCCTTAGAGATATGCCCATAAATAAAAATAGAACTATTGCCATAGCTCCAGGACTTGGTTTTTCATACAACAATTACAATCAGAATCTAGCTATTACAGAACTCAATCAAACACACGTTTATACGATTATTGACCCCAATATCACCTACGATAAAAATAGATTCACGCAATTTCTGGTCGAAGTGCCTATAGAGTTCAGGTGGCGGACATCTACATATGACAGTCATAAATTTTGGCGAATATACGGAGGATTTAAAATGGGTTATTTGATTTATGATAAATCAGTTTATGAAGATGGACAAGGAAAAATAGTGGTCACCAATAATAAAGATTTTAATAAATTCCAATACGGAGCTTATCTTTCAGCAGGTTATAATTCGATAAATGTTTATGCTTATTATGGATTGAATTCTTTGTTTCAATCGGCAAAAACCAGCACTGAATCCATAGATATGAATTCGTTGAATATTGGGATTATGTTCTATATTCTATAGCTATAAACGCAGTAAAAGTAATTGCGGGATAACTCCCAAAAGAAATCCAACTACCAATTCTTTTGGTGTATGTGCTTTCATCTCCAATCTTGAGGAAGCCACAACACCATTCATAAGCACTAGAAATGCAATCAAATTGATGTTTCGAGTTTGATTGTGGAAGCTTAATCCAATAATAAAAATGGTTAAGGCACTTATGGCTACCATATGAAGACTTGCTTTTGTCCTGAAAAGTAACAAAACTAAGGCAAACACAGTACTTATCAAACCTCCCAAAAAGAAAAAATGAAATTCCGGAAAGTGTTCTAAAGTAATGCTTTTTCGAACCAATAAAATAGTCAATAAGCACTGAATAACCAATGGAATTTTGCGTTGTGATATTTCAGAAATCATTATGGAATCAACTTTTCCAGCAGTTCGCAACACGAAAAAAAAGAGAATAGGAAGCAGTATCGTGATAATCACTATTTGGAAAATAGCGAAGTATTTTTCAGGATTTGTATAATAAGAATCGTTGAAAAAAAAGTAAACCAAAGCCGCATATACCGGAATGAATATCGGATGGAATAAATAGGAAAAAAAGGGAAGTATTTTTTTCAAAATGATAAATTATTACATTTTCTTCCTCATTCTCGCCACAGGAATATCTAGTTGTTCTCGATATTTAGCAATGGTTCGTCTGGCAATTGGGTAGCCTTTTTCCAAAAGAATTTCGGCCAATTGATCATCTGGAAGTGGTTTTTGTTTGTCCTCGTCTTCAATCACGTTTTGCAGAATTTTCTTGATTTCAAGCGTCGAAACATCTTCCCCTTGGTCGTTTTTCATTGCTTCGGAGAAGAATTCTTTAATCAATTTTGTCCCATAAGGAGTTTCCACATATTTGCTATTCGCCACACGGGAAATGGTCGAAATATCAAGTCCAACTAAGTCTGCAATGTCTTTCAGAATCATCGGTTTTAGCTTGGTTTCATCGCCTTCCAGAAAATATTCCTGTTGGTAATGCATAATCGCATTCATCGTCACATAAAGCGTTTCCTGACGTTGTTTGATAGCGTCGATAAACCATTTAGCCGAATCCAGTTTTTGTTTAATAAACTGAACCGCATCTTTCTGTGCATTCGATTTGTCGCGGGAGCTTTTATAGGTTTGCATCATTTCCTGATAATCCTTGGAAACGTGTAAAGACGGAGCATTTCTTCCGTTTAGGGTCAAAACCAATTCATCGTCGACAATTCGTATGGCAAAATCTGGAACCACATGTTCCGTAATTTTGTTGCTTCCAGTAAAAGAACCACCCGGTTTTGGGTTTAATTTTTCTATTTCGTGAATGGCAGTTTTGAGTTGCTCATTCGATACATTGTATTTTTGCTGCAGTTTGTCGTAGTGCTTTTTGGTAAAAGCATCAAACTGGTTTTCGATAATGTCGATTGCCAAAGCCACATATTCCGTAGGCGTTTTGTGCTTCAATTGCAACAACAAACATTCCTGCAAATCACGTGCCCCAACACCTGATGGTTCCAATTCGTGAATGATGTGCAACATTCGTTCGACGGTTTTTTCGTCAGTATAAATACCTTGGGTAAACGCCATATCGTCCACCATATCTGGAATACTTCGACGTATATAACCCATATCGTCAATGCTTCCCACGAGGAATTCTGCAATTTCCAGCTCTGAATCATTCAATATAAAAGTATTCAATTGATTGATTAAATCTTGGTGAAAACTTATTGGCGCAACCAGTGGTGACTCACGTTCTTCGTCGTCATCACTGTAATTATTGGCTTGAGTTTTGTAATCCGGAGTTTCGTCGCTGCTTAAATATTCGTCAATGTTGATATCGCTCGTATCTTCACTTTCATTGTCATCATAATCGTCGAATTCGTCATTGGCATCATCATTGTCGAATTCGTCTTTATCGTAAATTTCTTCTTCTTCACTTCCTGTTTCCAATGCTGGATTTTCATTCATTTCTTCCAACAAACGTTGTTCGAATGCTTGCGTAGGCAATTGAATTAACTTCATCAACTGAATTTGTTGTGGAGATAATTTCTGGGATAATTTTAGATTTAGAAATTGCTTTAACATTTATATCGTTTAATCTTTATTAAAATTCTGCATTCATAGGCGTTCTAGGAAAAGGAATTACGTCACGAATGTTGGTCATTCCAGTTACAAAAAGTACCAATCTTTCGAATCCAAGTCCAAAACCAGAGTGAACAGCACTTCCGAATCTACGTGTATCCAAATACCACCACAATTCTTCTTCGCTAATTCCCAAGGCTTTCATTTTTTCAACCAAAACGTCAAAACGTTCCTCTCTTTGTGAACCACCAACGATTTCTCCAATTCCCGGAAAAAGGATGTCCATTGCACGAACCGTTTTTCCATCTTCGTTCAAACGCATATAAAATGCTTTAATATTTGCTGGATAATCAAACAAGATTACTGGACATTTAAAGTGTTTTTCTACCAAATAACGTTCGTGTTCTGATTGCAAATCTGCACCCCATTCGTTGATGATATATTGAAATTTCTTCTTTTTATTTGGGGTACAATCTCTTAAAATATCAATCGCTTCAGTATAAGAAACACGTTTGAAGTTGTTTTCCAATACAAAGTTCAATTTTTCCAATAAAGCCATTTCGCTTCTTTCGACTTGTGGTTTTGATTTTTCTTCTTCCAATAAACGTCCTTCCAAGAATTTCAAATCATCGCCACATTTCTCCATTGTGTATTTGATTACATATTGGATAAAATCTTCGGCCAAGTCCATATTGTCATTCAAATCATTAAAAGCCACTTCGGGTTCAATCATCCAGAATTCAGCCAAATGGCGAGAAGTATTCGAGTTTTCGGCTCTGAATGTTGGTCCAAAAGTATAAATCTGTCCCAATGCCATTGCAAAAGTTTCGCCTTCTAATTGGCCGGAAACCGTTAGGTTAGTTTCTTTACCGAAGAAATCTTCTTTATAATTTACTTTCCCGTCTTCGTTTCTTGGAGGATTGTCGAAAGGCAAAGCGGTCACCTTGAACATTTCGCCAGCACCTTCGGCATCAGAACCGGTTATGATAGGTGTGTTTACATACACAAAACCTTTTTCCTGAAAATAGCTATGAACAGCAAATGACAAAACCGAACGAATACGCATAATCGCTCCAAAAGCATTAGTACGAACTCTTAGATGCGCGTTTTCACGCAAAAATTCCAAAGAATGTTTTTTGGGTTGCATTGGAAATTTCTCTGCATCTGAGTCGCCAAGAATTTCTAATTTTTCGACTTTTATTTCGTATTTCTGACCAGCACCTTTGCTTTCAACTAAATCTCCAGTTACTGAAATTGCAGCTCCGGTGGTGATTCTTTTTAAAGTTTCTTCAGGCGTGTTTTCAAAATCGACAACACATTGTATATTGTTTATGGTTGAACCATCGTTCAACGCGATAAATTGATTGTTTCTAAAAGTTCTTACCCAACCTTTTGCATTTACTCCTTGAAGTGTCGTTGTACTGTTTAGTAAGTCTTTAACTCTTGTATGTTTCATTGTAATTATGTTATAATTATGATGCAATTGAATTACAAATATAATTGATTTATTGTGATTTTCGTAGCCCCGATAGCAGCGGAAATCCCACGCTTTTTTGCGTGGATTGCAGCGAATAGCGGGAAATAGCTCCAAATTAAAAAATTATTCCACGACTTCAGCATCCAAAAGGTCTTCTTTTATAGCTTTCTTTTTTTCAAAAGTCAAGACCAAAGCCGGCAAAACTAATAGGTTAGCAAACATTGCAAACAACAATGTGCAGGAAATTAAACCTCCTAGAGCAATCGTACCACTAAAGCTGGAAAGGGTGAAAATTGCGAATCCAAAAACCAAAACAATCGAGGTATAAAACGTACTTATTCCTGTTTCTCGTAATGCGCTGAATACTGATTTTTTGATTTTTCCTTCATTTTCAATCAAGTCAAGGCGGTATTTTGCCATAAACTGGATGGCATTATCTACAGATATACCGAAAGCAATACTGAATACCAAAATAGTTGACGGCTTAAGCGGAATACCAAAATAGCCCATCAATCCTGACGTGATACAGAGTGGAAGGATGTTGGTAATAACCGAAACCAATATCATTTTTACGGAACGGAACATATAAGCCATCAATCCTGCAATCAAGAAAATGGCAAAAATTAGGGATTCGATGAGATTGTCAATTAAGTAAGAAGTTCCTTTTTGGAAAACCAATGCTTT
>NZ_JAYWCK010000066.1:0-9151 GCF_043780635.1 Flavobacterium sp. | reverse complement strand
TCCTGTTCCGTCAATGAGTTTTACACCAATAATTCCTAAATCATTTTGCTTTTTGGCGAAAGCCAATACTTTCGTAAAAGTGTCTTCGGCGACAACCGTATCGGGATTCAGAATGCAAATGTATTCGCCTTTGGCAACAGCCACCCCAATGTTATTGCCTTTCGGGAAACCTGAATTCTCCCTGTTTTCGATGAGTTTCACGTTTGGAAAACGCTTTTTCATCATTGCACAACTATCGTCTTGGGAATTGTTGTCGACCACAATAATTTCACTGTCAATGTTTTCAAGAGCCTTTTGAACACTTAGAACGCAAAGTTCGAGAAAGTAACGAACATTGTAATTAAGGATGATGACTGATAGTTGCATAAGACAAATATAACTGAAATTTAATAAACAAAAAAAGCTGTTTCAAAACGAAACAGCTTTCTGTGTATTTAAAAATATTAGGGTTTTTAATTTCCTGCTTCTTTTTTGGCATCTTGCACCATCTTGTCATTTGCCATAATAGCAAATTCAACACGGCGGTTTTGAGTTCTTCCATCGGCAGTGTCGTTTGTTGCAATAGGATTAGCAATTCCTAATCCAGTTGTTTTAAAACGTGTACTAGACAATCCGCTTGAAATCAAATAGTTTTTAACCGCTTCGGCTCTTTTTTGAGAAAGTGTAAGATTGAATTCTGGACTTCCAGTACTGTCTGTATAACCGTAAATTTCAATATTGGTATCTGCATATTCCTTAAACACAGGAACCAATTTATTCAAATTGGCTTTTGCAGTTGTAGCTAATGTGGCTTTGCCTGTAGCAAAACGAACTGCATTTTCATTTAAAACCAAACGAATACCTTCTCCTACTCGCTCCACGTCAGCTCCAGGCAATGCTTCGTCAATTTCTCTGGCTTGTTTGTCCATTTTATTGCCAATCAAAGCACCTGTTCCGCCACCAACTGCAGCTCCAATAAGTGCTCCACCTGCTGTACCGATACCTGTATTATTTCCGATTATTGCGCCAATTAAAGCTCCCGCTCCTGCTCCAATACCAGCACCTTTTTGTGTGTTATTTGCGTTTTTTACCGAGTTGCAACTTGTAAAAAGTATAGCCAACAGAAACAAACTGCTTATCCCTAAAATTGATATTTTTTTCATAATTATTATATTTTTAATTAGTTTTTACGAATTGGTAAGTAACCTCTTTATTTTGACCACCAACGTTAATTTTGTCTATTAATTGAAATGAAGTTCCTGTTTGATTTGCCACACGCAATAAATAACCTTGAGTGACTGTTTTAGATTTTGTTCCTGCTTCTACAATTTTAAGCACAAAAACACCTTCCTTGTTGATACTCCAAACAATTGGGGAAGTGAAAGCTGGACAACCTGATTTTGTCAAAGCCATATTTCCTTTATTATTGTTCGAAATAAAATGCCAAGTGCTTCCAACGAAACATTTAGAATCGGCAATTTGAAAAGAATTTACCACAATATAATCGGAACCCGGATAGGTTACGCTTGTAATAACCCAATCTCCCTTGATTGCTACTTGAGAACTTTTGTCCAACTTTGTACTAGCAACTGGCGTAGTTGTTCCTGATTTACTTTTACAAGCAAAGAATAAAATAGCTAACACCATCAGTGTAATTGTTTTTTTCATATTTATAAGTTTTTTAAGATTAAACCAACTGCAAATTTACAATGTACTTGGCAAAAAAAGTTTCAAAATAAAAGTATTTTATATCAAAATTAACGTTTCCGACAATTTGTCACTTTGAATGCAATTGGTATCTTATTTGAGTAAACAAAATCAAATTGTAAAACTAAAAAATTAATAAATATGGCAACTGGACAAATTAACGTTTCGGTAGAGAACATCTTCCCCTTAATCAAGAAATTCTTGTACAGCGATCACGAAATATTTTTACGTGAATTGATTTCGAATGGAACAGATGCTACCTTAAAATTAAAACATTTAACAAACGTTGGCGATGCCAAAGTAGAATATGGCAACCCAATTATAGAAGTGAAAATTGATAAAGAAGGCAAAAAATTGCACATTATCGACCAAGGTTTGGGAATGACTGCCGATGAAGTAGAAAAATACATCAACCAAATTGCTTTTTCTGGTGCCGAAGAATTCTTGGAAAAATACAAAGACTCTGCTAAAGATTCTGGAATAATTGGTCATTTTGGTCTAGGATTTTATTCTGCTTTTATGGTAGCTTCCAAAGTGGAGATTATTACTAAATCATATAAAGACGAACCCTCAGTGCATTGGATTTGTGACGGAAGTCCTGAGTTTACATTAGAACCTTCTGACAAAACCACTCGTGGAACTGAAGTTATTTTGCACATCGCCGAAGATTCATTGGAATTTTTGGAAGATTATAAAATTAAGGAATTGCTGAACCGTTACAACAAGTTTATGCCTATTCCAATTAAATTTGGAACCCGAAAAGAGAAAATCGAACAAAAGAAAGGTGAATTTGTTGAGTCTGAAAACAAAGAAGAAATTTTCACTGAAGTTGAAGTAGACAACATCATCAACAATCCAAATCCAGCTTGGACAAAACTGCCAACAGAATTAACGGACGAAGATTATAAAAGCTTTTACCACGAATTGTATCCAATGCAATTTGAAGAACCATTGTTTCAAATTCATTTAAATGTAGATTATCCTTTCAACTTGACAGGAATTTTGTACTTCCCAAAATTGGGTTCTGATTTACAAATTCAGAAAGACAAAATTCAATTGTATCAAAATCAGGTTTATGTAACCGATAATGTAGAAGGAATTGTTCCTGAATTCTTGACGATGTTAAAAGGTGTGATTGATTCGCCAGACATTCCTTTAAATGTTTCTCGATCTAGTTTACAATCGGATGCTGCAGTGAAGAAAATTTCAAATTATATCACACGAAAAGTAGCTGATAAATTGAAATCCTTGTTCACTGAAAACCGTGAGGAATTTGAGAAAAAATGGAATGACATCAAAATCGTTTTGGAATATGGAATGCTTTCAGAAGAGAAATTCTATGAAAAAGCAGGTGCTTTCGTTTTGTTTCCAACGGTGGATGACAAATACTATACTTTGGACGAACTGAAAGAAAATCTAAAGGAAACGCAAACGGACAAAGACGGAAAATTGGTTGTTTTATATGCCGGAAATAAAGAAGCGCAACACTCTTATATCGAAATTGCGAAAGAAAAAGGATATGAAATATTGCTTTTGGATTCGCCAATTATTCCGCATTTAATCCAAAAAATAGAAGGTGATAATCAAAATTTAACTTTCGTCAGAGTCGATTCAGACCATATCGATAACTTGATTAAAAAAGAAGAAACTACTATTTCTAAATTGTCAGATGAAGAAAAAGAAAGTTTAAAAACAGTCTTGGAAGGTTTTGTTCCAAAGCAAAAATATTCCGTTCAACTAGAAGCTATGGACAGTCAAGCAGCACCTTTCATTATCACCCAACCAGAGTTTATGCGTCGTATGAAAGAAATGAGCCAATCTGGCGGCGGCGGAATGTTCGGTATGGGAAATATGCCTGAAATGTATAATTTGGTGGTCAATACCAACTCGGATTTGGCTTCCAATATTTTGAATACCGAAGACAAAACAACTCAGGAAGGTTTGGTAAAACAAGCTTTAGACTTGGCTAAACTATCTCAAAACCTATTGAAAGGCGAAGAACTTACCGCTTTCGTGAAAAGAAGTTTTGAAATGATTAAATAAGAAATTTATATTTAATTGAATAAGCTAACCTGCGAGTGAAAACTTGCAGGTTTTTTTGTTTGCAAATTTATATTTTTAATCTAATCAGGATGCTAGCAAAGGATATTATACTTTTTCAATGAAAATAATTTAGAACTGATTCAACACAATTAAAAAACAATAAACTGAAATTCATGTTTTATAGTATTCAAAAATATTTTATTTGTTTTGATTATCTTATTTTTTCAAATCTTAATCTTTTTCCTTTTACATCCGTCTTGACAAGTCCTTTTTCATATACTAAATTTCCATTAACAAAAGTAGAATTAATGCTGCTTTTAAAAACTTGCCCTAAAAAAGGAGACCACTTGCATTTATATAGAATAGATTTAGTAGTTACTTCTTGTTGTTTATTTAAATCGACTAAAACCAAATCGGCATAATAACCTTCCCGAATATAGCCTCGCTCTTTGATTCGGTATATTTCGGCTACATTATGGCTCATTTTTTCCACAACTTTCTCCAAAGGAATTTCACCACGATGAAACAATTCTAAAATTGCCAAAAGGGCATGCTGCACTAAAGGCCCGCCTGAATTTGCTTGGAAATAATTCCCCGCTTTTTCTTCAATAGTATGCGGAGCATGATCCGTAGCAATAATATCTATTGAATTATTTAGTAGTGACTGCATTAAACCTTTCCGATCAGGATCCGTTTTAACAGAAGGATTCCACTTAATTTTGGAGCCCAAAGTATCGTAATCGGCATCCGAAAACCAAAGATGATGAACACAAGCTTCAGCCGTGATCCGCTTTTCTCGGATCGGTGTTTTATTATCGAATAATTTAGCCTCCGCCAAAGTTGAAATATGAAAAAGATGTAAGCGTGTTTGGTATTTTTCAGCAATAGACAGCACTCTCGCGGTAGCTTTCAGACAAGCTTGTTCATCCCGGATTAAGGAATGATAAAAAAAAGGAATTTCTTCTCCATATTGAAGTTTGAACTTCTGGGTATTTCTTTTTATAATCGCATCATCTTCACTGTGCAATGCGATAAGGGCATCCGTTCTTGAAAAAAGTTGTTCTAAAAAATCTGGATAATTAGCCAAAATGCCTTCATCATTGTTAAAATAAAGACCATCATCCGTAATTCCGCATACATTTTCAGTATCTGTTTTTAAAGCTTCTTCTAAGTTATTCTTTGAAATCCCCATAAAAAAAGAATAATTAGCTATTGATTTCTCAGCGGCCATCGTGTACTTCTCTTCTAATAATTCCTGAGTTAACGTATTAGGAATAGTGTTTGGCATATCCATAAAGGAGGTGATTCCGCCAGCCACAGCTGCTACAGATTCAGTAAAAATGGTGCCTTTATGGGTAAGTCCTGGATCTCTAAAATGAACCTGATCGTCAATGACTCCCGGCATCAGATAAAGTCCTGTAGCATCAATTTCAATACTATTTTTTGCGGGGCTTAAAACTATAGAAGATGCTATCTTTTCAATTCTTTCACCTGATATCAAGACATCTAAATTGAGTATTTTTCCCTCATTGACCACTTTTGCATTTCTAATAATAGTATCCATATCTTATTTTTTAGTGGCTCTTTGTAAACGATCGTTTATCGTTTTGCCTAAACCAACATCAGGAAATCGCTCTGCTATAATTAAGTCAAGCTTGCATTTGTCCAATCGATGCAAAGCGGCATACAATTGTGAAGCGGCTTCTACTAAATTGCCTGTGGGAGATAGAATTTCCTGTTCTACAATTTTAGGATTATAAATCCCGTTTTGGAACACTAAGACTCCTATTTTTTTATTCGAAAAGGTGTTGAGCATCTCAGCAACATTGGTTATTAAAAAAGTGGTGGTTAAAGGCGCATAATGTTTGGAAAGCATCCCTGGTGCCACTGGAGCAATATCGTCATGCATTATCATTTTTAAAGCACCCACAATTGCTTCAATATCCTCAGTTGCAAGAGAACCCAAGCGGTACAAAACAGGCTCCTCATTTTCAAATCCTATGATTGTAGATTCAATTCCCCTTTGACAGTCCCCTCCTTCCAAAACCATTGACAAATCTTCAAAATAGTTAGCAACATGCTCTGCCTTAGTAGGACTAATACACCCGAAAGGATTCGCACTTGGAGCGGCTAACGGATAGGCCAACTGATTCAAAAGGGCTAAAGTCAATGGGTGATTCGGAACCCTAACAGCTACAGTATCTTTACCACCAGTGACTAAATCTGGAATGGTTGTTTGCTTTTTTAACACTAAAGTTAAAGGTCCCGGCCAAAAAGCAGCAGCAAGCATCAATGCTTTTTCAGGAATGTCTCTTGCAATTTCAGGCAAGTCCTTTACCGACTTAATATGAACGATTAAGGGATTAAATGTAGGCCTTTGTTTCATCGTAAAAATACTTTGAATGGCTTTTTGACTGTAAATATTCCCGGCTAAACCATAAACCGTTTCGGTAGGAATACCAATAATTTGTTCCTTATTCAAAAGATCTACAGCCTTGTTAATCGAATTACTAATTAAACTCATAAATTAAGGGTTACAGGAATCACAAAATCCTGGTTCTTCGGTTATTTTTTGATGTGGATACATTTTTTCGGAACTAAAAGAGCATTTCTTACAGGTATAAATAAAACTCAAAGTAGAACGAGTGGGTGTAGAACACCAAGAACAAGGCAAGCCTGTTTTCGAGTCTGTAATACTAAAACCAGGCATTTTACAACTTGGACATTCCGTTTTTATAGTTTCCAATAATTTTTGTGCCGCTATTTTTATCACTCCCATTCGAGTTGGATTATGCAGAGCACGCATATCAGTTTCAGCATAGGCACTTCCATAAACACTCATTAAATGTTGGTATGATTCCTCCAACTTACTAGTTGTAGTAATCCCTTTAATTATCGTTGTAAGGTCGTCGGGCTTACTTCTCAAAATTATTGCGTGAGTCGGAAATTTAACTCTACTTGCAAAATCAACAAGCATTTCTTCATTGAGAATCTCTTCTCCATAAAAATTAGTATCCAAACTGAGTTCTCTGACAATTATTTCCAAATCATTTTTTTTATCGATAAAAATCAGAAACTCATCGTCGGCCTGGGCAAAGAAAATAGAAGGATGCGAACCAAAAGAACCTTCGCTGGCAATGCCTAAATCACAATCAAATTGCTCCATAGCTGCTAAACATTTTGCCCTTACGGTTTCGAATGCCGACTTTTTTCGCTCCACTTCTCCTGAAAAAGTGCCAAAAATATCCGAGTCATAATTTTCAGGGACAAAACAGTGAACGCCTAAGCCTTTTTCAAGAATTGGAGAAATCACTTTTTCTTTGTGATGCTTCGTTGCGATGAGTAATTTTCTACCTTTAAACATTCTGTTTTGACTTTAGGAATTAAAACAATTTGAATTACATTGTCAATTATTAGCTCCATATCCTTCAAAAAACCTTCTTTGATGAGTTCTGTAATATATAAAAAAGCAACTGAAAGAGTATTAATTCTTATTTTCGAATGATGATCATACTCTTTAAATAGTGTCTGATCACTAAATACTTCCAGATTATGGAAGTTTATCTTGCTGTAAATTAAAGTAAATAGAACTTTTCCCGCTTATTAAGGCGAAAATTGACCTTTAATTAATTTAAATTAATATTTTTTTTCCATCGTTCTTTTATAATAGTTTTTGTGTTTTATGTAGCGTCTGTCTACTGAAAAATATTCCTACACCTAAAAATAAAGTAAAAAAAATGTTTTTAGTTTCAAGGATAGCTACTAATATTCCATAAATTATTCAATTTGCCCCAACTAGTAAACTAATTTTTATATATTTATTCCTCTTTCTATTTTTCATAACCTTTGCTTTATTTTTCACAAAAGTAAAATAGGTTATTTATACATTTTTATTTATATTTGTTATACTTTACATAAAAATTATTTATGAACTACACTCTACACCAATTACACGTCTTTCTAAAAATTACCCAAAACAAAAGCATCACTAAGGCAGCTATGGAATTGCATCTTACTCAACCTGCAGTGTCCATTCAGTTAAAAAATTTTCAAGATCAATTTAATGTACCGTTAACAGAAGTAATTGGAAGAAAGTTGTATGTGACGGATTTTGGCAAAGAAATTGCCGTAGCTGCTGAAAAAATCCTAAATGAAGTACACGCGATCAATTATAAAACGATGGCATTCAAGGGGCAACTTTCAGGACGGTTGAAAATTTCCGTGGTGTCTACTGGCAAGTATGTTATACCCTATTTTTTGTCAGATTTTGTAAAACAAAATCATGGTGTCGAATTAAGCCTTGATGTAACCAATAAAACTAAAGTTTTAAAAAATTTAGAAAGAAACGAAGTAGATTTTTCTTTAGTTTCTGTATTACCAGAAAATCTACAAATTGAAAAAATTGAGCTTATGCCTAATAGCCTTTTCCTAGTGGCCAACATTGATCAAAAAATAGGAAGCGGAATTCAGGATAAAAAAATCATAGAAACCTTACCAATTATCTATCGCGAGCAAGGATCAGGAACAAGATATGTGATGGAAAAATTTATAGAAAATAATCAATTAACAGTTCCAAAAAAAATGGTGCTTACCGGAAATGAAGCTGTAAAACAAGCAGTACTAGCTGGACTTGGATGTTCTATTATGCCATTAATTGGTATAAAAAATGAAATCAATAACGGTGACTTGCAAATCATTCCAGTAAAAGGTTTACCTATTAAATCCAACTGGAATTTAATTTGGTTAAAAGGGAAAAAATTTTCACCTGTAGCCGATGCCTATTTAAAATTTATTCAAAAAGAAAAAAACAGAATCATCGAAGAAACCTTTAATTGGATTAAACTGTGAAAATTTAAGCCAATGAATAACCCCGAAGCAGAGCTTCGAGGTATCGTGTTAGTCGAATAAGAAACTCAATTGATTTCTATGAAATTTTTTATACTTGTTTTTCTCATCTCCTTGTGAACTAATATATTTTTGGATAATTTCCTCGTTTGCATATTGACCAACTGTATTAACATAATAACCACTACTCCAAAATTGTCCTCCCCACAATTGCCTCTTTACCTCTGGATGAAGTCGAAATAGTTCTTTTGCTGTTATGCTCTTTACTGTCTGAGCAATACTTTTTACGGACATCATCGGCACACTCTGTATCAAAAAATGAACGTGATTCTCATCTGCTCCAATTTCAATAAAAAAAACATCAAAGCGTTTCTCAATATTAATACAAATCTCAACTAAACTTTTCTCAACCTCGTCACTCAAAATACTTCTTCTATATTTTATTGGACAAACCAAATGATATAAAAGTAAATTCTTATTATGTCTCTTATGAATGTGTTCGCTCATAAAACAAAGATAATAATTTTACTTACCATCGAACCCCGAAGCAGAGCTTCGAGGAATTCTTTTGATTAAA
>NZ_JAYWCK010000065.1:0-10984 GCF_043780635.1 Flavobacterium sp. | reverse complement strand
GCTAATTTGTAATTCAATAAAAGCCGCAAGGTCAATTCTTTAGTTTCAGCTCTGTTTTCATTAAGTGAACTTGGAGTCCAAGTTAAAAAAATATTTTCAGGGTTGCGTGGATCTGGAAATTCCACAAAAGGTTTAAAATTCGTGTTATCCCAAAAATTACTAGTATATCCTGCGAAACCAGTTATTTTAAAGTCTTTAACAATATTATACTCCGCTTTAAATCGTGTAGACAAATTAGTTATGGATTGATCGTCATATCCAGACTGTTCAAGATGAGCTAGTGCGCTTGCATTATTTTTAGTATCAAAACCATACAATCCATTATTGTACTTTAATGTTACTATGGGATCTCCTAAACCCCACCCAATTCCATAATCTCTTGGCGCATTGGAGTTCCTAATTACATAAGATATATCCGTTGAAAGTTTAAATTTTTCGGAGATATTGAAAGTATTATTTAAATCGAAGGTTAACCGTTTATTATAATCCATTCCCAAAAGACCCTCTTGATTTAGATAATTTAGACTTACAAAAGTATTGCTTACATCTCCACCATTATAAAATCTTAAAGAATGATCATTTGTTGATCCTAGACCAATAATTTTATTCCAAACATCTGTATATGGGTAGTTAGAGTCATTCCCAGCTTCTGTTCGGCTAATATAATCTTCAGAAAATCTTGGTGCCCGTCCATTATTAACAAGGGATTCATTAATTAATTCCAAATAGTCTCTAGCGCCTAAAAATTCTTGTTTTTGTGAGGGTCCTTGAACGCTATAATACCCATCGTACTCAATTTTTAAACCCTTTTTAGTGGCACGTTTAGTAGTAATTAAAACGACTCCATTGGCAGCTCTAGCGCCATAAATTGAAGCAGAAGCGGCATCTTTCAACACAGAAATACTTTCAATATTATCGGCATCTAAATTTGCCATATCTCTTTCTACACCATCAACTAGCACTAGCGCACTAGCATTTCCAATGGTTCCAAGTCCTCTAATATTAAATTGAAAACCTTCTCGTCCGGGCGCCCCACCTCTATCAACAACAGTTACACCAGCAATAGTACCCTGCAAAGCTTGTCTAACATCAGTAACCGTTCTCTTTTCCAAATCCTTTGCTGTTAATGTTCCAACAGCACCAGTAATTTTACTTCTATTCTGAGTACCATAACCTACTACAACTATCTCATCAAGTGAAGCAGCATTTTCCTGCAACACTACATTAACAATAGTCTGATTGTTTACAGCGATTTCTTTGGTTACAAAACCTAAAAAGGATACAACTAGAATAGAATTTTTATTTTTCAGCGTTATCTTATATTTTCCATCAAGGTCGGATTGCGTACCATTAGTAGTGCCTTTTTCGATAATATTTGCACCGGGCAAAGGCAGGTTTGCCTGATCAGTTATCGTTCCCGATACTTGATGTTGCTGCACTATAATAACAGTCAAATCATCAATCTTACTATTTTCCTTGATGACGATAGTATAGTTCTCGGATAATTTGAAATTAACATTAGTTCCCGACAAACTTTGCTCCAACAATTTTGATACCAAGATTACCCCTTTTTTCAATTGCACATTTGGCATATTCACAAATAAATCTTGTGGATATAAAAAACGATACTTGGTCTGTTTTTGAATAATATTAAAAACTTCATCTACCGGTACCATTTTATCAGCATCAATGGTCACTTTCTCTTGAGAAAATGTATTTTCAGTCGTGAAACTAAAAAATGTTGCACATAACAAGAAAAGAAATGTTCTCATAATAATAAATAATAGTCGTTTTCGAAATATCGAATGGACCTTGGTTAATTTAATTTTCATAAATTTGCATTGTGTTAATTAGGCATTAGTTTAGTTAATACAGTATAGAGGGACGAAGTTGATGCACCGCCAAATGTTTGACTTCGCTCCCTTTCTTATTTTTATTTTTATTTCAATATCACAGTTTTGTTTATAATTTTATAATCTTTAATAACTCCATAACTTTTAATGGTTTCCAAAATGTCTTCTATCTTTTGGTCTTTTCCTACAGTGCCGTTGAAACCGGATTTTTTAAGCTCAGGATTGGCAAATTTTACATCCAAATCATACCAACGAGATAGCACTTTCATGATGTCTTCTAAAGATTTTCTTCTGAAACTAAAAACCCCTTCCTTCCATGATATTTCATCATA
Organism: Flavobacterium sp.; assembly: GCF_043780635.1. Taxonomy (GTDB): domain Bacteria; phylum Bacteroidota; class Bacteroidia; order Flavobacteriales; family Flavobacteriaceae; genus Flavobacterium. Next base: position 8,799 of record NZ_JAYWCK010000065.1, on the reverse strand, counting down.
GACATCAATACTATTTATTACAGAAGTATTTGTTTTTAAATTTAGATTTAATTGTTGGTTTGGTATTAATCTTTGTTTTGTATTGGCTGTACTTACATCTACTTTACCCTTTACTAAAGTGGTATATACATTAGTTTCGTCTTTATAGGCTTTAATGTTAAACTCCGTACCTACTACCTCTACCTCCTGGGATTTATTAAAAACCTTGAATTTTGAACCTTTATGTTTTGTACTTGGAGACACATCGAAATAGGCTTCGCCATAGACCAGTTCGACTTGACGAATTTCACCATCGACAAAAGCAACAGGAAATTTTAATTGGGATTCAGAATTTAACCATACTTGTGTGCCGTCTGCGAGCTTAATGAAGAATTGCCCTCCTCTAGGGATAGTCAGGTAATTGTAAGCAATTTTTGTTTGCTTTTGTTCGCTGGTTTTGTAAACAATCTGCTTGCCATTACTGGTAGCGTTTTGGGTATGATAAGTATTCCCGTTTTTTAATACTACTACTGTACCGTTTGCTAGGGTTAAAGTTGCTTTGTCTGTTCCGGTTTCAATACCTTTATTAGTATCCACTATTACAGGAGTTACCTTTTCAGGGGTGGTAAATAAATTATCCCTGAAGACAAATGTTGTAGTTAATACCCCAACTACAATGGCTGCAGCTGAGTATCTGAACCAACGATTCTTCATAGAAAACACTTTTGACTTCTTTTGTTGGGTGATTTGAACTAAAGGGTTCTCTAATTTAGAGACAATTTTATTCCAAGCCTTGTCTTTATCGATATTATCGGCAAATGCTATTTGTCTGGATTTTTTATAAAACTGCAAGAAGTCAGTAAACAGAACTGTGTTTTCAGGTGCTTCATTTAACCATTGCTGTAACTCGTTAAATTCTGCTTCACTTATTTCGTTAGTAGTATAGAGCGAAATAAGTTTTAAAATATAGGTGTTTGCTTTACTCATTATTGATATCTTATATTATATATATAATCAAAGATCAAAAATGGGTGACAAGAAATTAACTTTTTTTTAAACTAACATTAACATTATGATTACATCAAGTTTTAATCGAAGTTGTTTTAAGGCTCTTGAATAATGTGTTTTTACTGTGTTAACGGAGATATCGAGGCGTTCTGCCACCTCCTTATATTTCATATTTTCTAACACAATGGCTTTAAAAACTTCTTTACTTTTTTCGGGTAAAGCCTCTACTTGGAGTAATAATTTCTTTCTTTCCTCCTCTAAAGCAGCAAAGTCTAATTGCTCCTCCTCCATTAAATTATTGACAATATTTTCGATATCATTGAATAGGTACCTCGATTCTTTTTTAATAAGCTGCAAGGTATTATTTTTTACAGCCTTAAAAAGATACGGACTCATGGGGTTATCGAATTTCATGTATAACTTTTCGTCCCAAATTTTCACAAATAAATCCTGAACAATATCTTCGGCCAAATGAAACGAATCACAAAATTTTAAACTATAGACGCATAATGGCATATAATACTTATCAAACAATTGATTGTAAGCCAAGGGGTCGCCTTCTTTAAGTTTTTCAAGGATTTGAATATCGTTTAATTTCATAAAAACTTTAAGGATCTAAAGAGTTTCTTGGTATAAAAATTTATTCAAATATATTCATTTATCGTTATGCGTTATTATTTATACGACAAAAAAAATACATGTTTCTGACAATCTGCTTCTTGGCAGTCTCTATTCGGTGGGTAACTGTATCCTCAATTTATCTTCATTCAATTCCACTCTTTCGTTTTATTAGCTCTACATTACATTTCGCTTCACTTCTTTCCAATGACATTCTGTCTAACGCTCTGGTCAAGGTCACGAATTTAAAGCAGAGTTTTGTGGTTGTTGAAAAGCAAAGTCCTGAATGAAAATGGTACACTAAAGTCCATCCTTTTTTTAAAACCCACAAAAAATAAATCAATTCACTGCTAACTATAAATTATCTCTTAGCACTAAATAAGTGAATAATGTAACTCCTTTATAAAATTATATAATGCTCTTTGAAACATGGTGGAGTACTTTTGAAAACTTATAAATCATTTTTTTTTGCTGCTACTAGCAGTAAAAATATTTAAAATTAAAAGTCGTGAATTTAAAAAAAATCATTAAAACTCACTTAGGGTCTATCCTTAAAGCGCAGTATTATTTACAAATTACGGTTCAATATACAGCATGTCAAATAGTAGTTTATTTGTAACCTATTAGTAATCTATGCTCAGCGGATGCAGTTATAGTTTGCTCCTAAAAAAAACAATAGATAATGTCTTTAAAATTAATAGTTTTCTTACTGATTTGATAAGTTGGCAAAATGGCATCAAGTACATAGAGGTTTTCCAACTTTCCGTCTATGACCAACGAAATGGTACACGAGCTTGATAACCATTGATCAGAAGAAACTATTAAAGACTAATAAAAATCAGTTACTGATGAAAATTAGTAATTTTGATTATTCTTAAAAAACTTTAAAATAAAATTATGAAGAAACAATCTTTTAAAAATCACATTCGATATTATACCCCGCATCATTTTGTATATTATCCAATTATAATCACGTTTCTAGCCTTCAGTATGTATTTTATTTTTACAACCCAAGACAAATTGATTTGGACTTTTATCAGTGCTGTTTTTGTTGTTCTGTTTTGGTTGGCTTTTATGATTCGCCAACATTATGCTTTGACTTTGCAAAATCGTATCGTTCGTTTAGAACTTCGGTACCGTTATTTTGCCCTAACTTGGAAAAGATTTGAGGATATCGAAGACCAATTAAATGATGACCAAATATTTGCCTTAAGGTTTGCTCCCGATGAAGAACTTAAGGGGCTTATTGAAAAAACCTTGCTTAAAAATCTTTCAGGAACTGAAATTAAAAAAGCAATCATCAATTGGAAAGGAGATTACCAAAGAGTTTAAAATTTTTGAATCTCCATTTCAAAAAAATAATTTGATTACTGGCTTAAAGAGTTTACGAATTTTGTTTCTTTGTCGCCGCATCCATAAAATCCATAAATGCCAGATTATTTCCTAGACGTCGAATACAACAACATCACTTATAGTGAACAAGAAGTCAACTTAAAGGAATTTGAATGTTGCACTTTCAACAATTGTGATTTCTCGCAATGTGTATTTGTGGCGGTTACTTTTATAGATTGCACCTTTAATGATTGCGTTTTTAGCGGAGCAAAAATAAATTATGTAGCTTTTAGAACAGTATTTTTTAATCGTTGCAAAATTGAGGAAGTGAACTTTGCAATGTGCGACAAACTGATTTTTGAAATCCATTTTAAGGAATGCACTTTGGATTTCTCCAAATTTTATACCCTGAAAATTAAAGGAACTACATTTATGGATTGTAGCATTATTGCCGTTGATTTTATGAGCACAGACTTAACCGAAGTAGTTTTTGATAATTGTGATTTATATAGAAGTGAATTTGGCAAAGCCAATGCCAACAAAGCCAATTTTAAAACAAGCTACAACTACACCATTGACCCCGCGAAAACCAAATTAAAGAAAGCAGTATTTTCGCTTGACGGAATAAAAGGTTTACTTTTTAAACACGATATTATTGTTCATTAAAAAAATTTTCTATACTTTTTTAAAACTTATTTTCAGTCATTTTATCTCCTTATCTTTTCTACATCAATAATTTATCTTTATTTTTAAATAAAGAATAAAAATAATTTATTACTTTTATTAAGTTCAAATAACTAAACATTTTAACCTTAAATTCTGTGTTGCATAAAGACATTTAACCTCCAAAAAATAATCTTTATATCCTATATAAAATATGATATATATCATATCTAAAATAATTATTTTTTGTGAAATTTGATACTACTAATTTAAATTAAAACATAAAATTATGGCAAATTTTGATATCAATCACATTAAAAATGTTGTTTTAGTTGGTCACACCGGAAGCGGCAAAACAACTCTTATTGAATCTATGTTATTTGAAGCTGGTTTAATTAATCGTCGTGGGTCAATAATAGAAAAAAATACGGTTGCTGACTATACAGAAATCGAGCACGAAAAAGGAAAATCGTTTTTTTCTAAATTAGTAAATACAAAATGGAGAGGATATAAAATAAACCTTTTAGACACCCCCGGCTATGATGATTTCGCTGGAGAAATAATTGGAGCGATGCGCGTGGCTGATTGTGGTCTTATGCTTCTAAATGCTTCTATGGGAGTTGAAGTTGGGACCGATATTATCTGGAAATATGCAAATGATTATAAGTTACCAATATTACTGGCTGTAAATCAATTAGATAATGAAAAATCAGATTTTGACAGAACGATACAAGAAGCCAAAGATCATTTTGGACAAAGCGTGGTCGTAGTTCAATATCCTTTAAATCAAGGTCCTGAATTTGATGCCATTATTGATGTTTTGAATATGGTGATGTATAAATATCCTAAAAATGGTGGAAAACCGGAGAAGGTAGCAATTCCTGAAAATGAAACTGAAAAAGCCAATCGTTTGCATCAGGAATTAATTGAAACTATTGCCGGAAATGATGAAGATTTAATGGAACTTTATTTCGAAAAAGGTGAATTAAATGAGGATGAAATGAAATTAGGTTTACATCATTCCCTTATAAAACACGAAATTTTTCCTGTCTTTTGCGTTTCGGGCAAGAAAAATATGGGTAGCGGCAGAATTATGGGATTCATTGATAATGTATGTCCATCAGCTTTTGAAATGCCAAAACAAAAAACCATTGATGGTGCAGCAATTGAATGCAGCGAAAAAGGTCCAACAGCTATATTTATATATAAAAACCTATCAGAACCTCATATTGGCGATTTAAGTTTCTTCAAGGTACTTTCTGGTAAAATTAAAGTTGGAGATGAATTAACCAATGAAAATACTGGCCAAATTGAAAGAATTAACCAATTGTATGAAGTGGAAGGAAGCAAACGAACTCCCGTTAATGAATTGTTAGCTGGAGATATTGGTGCTACTTTAAAATTAAAAGACACCCATATTAATAATACCTTGCATGAAAAGGGAAAACACATTGAAATTGAACCTATAATATTTCCAAATTCCACTCTATCTATAGCAGTTGAAGGAACTAAAAAAGGCGAAGAAGAAAAATTATCTGTTGCTTTGCATCAATTAGTCGAAGAAGATCCAACAATCAGTATTGAAGTTTCGCCAGAATTAAATCAAACTATTATTCATTGCCACGGCGAATTGCATTTGGCTATCATCAAATGGAAATTAGAAAAACAATATAAATTATCGGTTGAGTTTCGAAATCCGAAAATACCCTATCGTGAAACTATTCAAAAAAGTGCGGAAATCACTTATCGTCATAAAAAGCAATCGGGTGGTTCTGGACAATTTGCCGAAGTAGCAATGAAGATTGAACCTTGGTTCGAAGGAATTGATGAGCCAAAAGGATACAATATTAGAGGGAAAGAAGAAATTAATCTGCCTTGGGGTGGCAAATTAATCTATTACAATTGTATTGTTGGTGGTGCCATTGACACTCGTTTTCATCCTTCAATTTTAAAAGGAATTATGGAAAAAATGAATAAAGGGCCGTTAACCGGTTCTTATGTCAGAGATGTCAGAGTTGTTTTATATGATGGTAAAATGCACCCTGTAGACAGTAATGATTTGGCATTTAAAACAGCTGGAATGATGGCTTTCAAAGAAAACTTCGTTAAAGCAGACCCACAATTATTGGAACCATTCTATCATATTAAAATTCATGGTCCAGAGGAACTAACTGGTGCGATTATGAGCAATATTCAAACCCACAGAGCTTCGGTTGAAAGTATGAATGCTGAAGGGCAGTTTACTGTGATTACTGCTTTTCTTCCTTTTGCAGAAATGCAGGAATTTGGCAGTGACTTACGATCAATAACTCAGGGAAGAGCTAGATTCACTGCGAAGTTCGATCATTACGAGTCCGTTTCTTATGATATGCAGAAAAAATTAGTTTCCGAATTTAAAAAAGAAGAAGAACTGGTTTAAACTAATTTCAAGATTTTTTTTAAAAGAAAAGTTCTGCGAAAATGCAGAACTTTTCTTTATAAATTTGCTTATTTACCGAAGGATTTTGACACCCCAATTCCAAAGGCAAAACTATCGTAGGCATCCCATTTTACATCATAGATTACATTGGCAATAAACTCAAACTCATTAGGCAATTCCAATGAATATTCAGCACCTATCCTTGTTAAAAAAAGATTCTCTTCTTTCGAAATTTCATAACCCATTCCTGCTTCAAAAGTAAAATGTTTGCCTGGCTTGAAACCCAATACTAAAACACTCGCAATAGGTTCTGACCTTTCTAATTCTTTTTTATCACCTTCACTATTTGTAGTTTCAACAATAAAATCCTCGAAAATCACATCATTATGAAAACCTATCCTCCATTTGGGACTGAAAACAAAATTATAATCAAATGCAAAAGAGGGAAAAGAAATCCAATCGGTATTACCATCCCGAATTCCGTTCTTAACCAAGGTGTGGCTCAACAAACCACTAACTGAATGGTAGGATTTAAATTTCTCTGGCATATTTTCTCCTTCTTGTGAAAAAGAAGATGTAATAACAGCAAACATTAAAAAACAATAGATTTTTTTCATTTTTATATATTAAAATTAAAGATACCAATAATAGTTGGTGTTGATTGCTAATTTTTAATTCAATCATTAACTATTTCTATATTTTTTTTATTTTATATTCATCTACAATTTCGGAACTCTTTTTTAAACAATTTACTACAAAGTTAAAAGAGTTTTTGCCAGTAATACTTTTAACCATATTCCAACCACCAAAGCAATAATCAACAATAAAGAGAATAAATAGAAAATGGTAATTTCTGTACTTAAGCCCAGTAATAATGGACCAACAAATGCTGCTGCTGACCAAGCCGTTAAAATATATCCAAAAACTTGTCCGTATTTTTCTGTTCCAAAAATGCTTTTTACAAAAGAAGGCATTGTTGCAAAACCAGCACCGTAACCTGCAATAATGATATAAGTCAGGATTTGAAAAGAAATTGTATTGGTTGAAAAACTAGGTATTAAAGAAAAACAAACCACGTTGATTCCGATAAAAATCATAAAAGTTGTCCAACACCCTATTTTATCTGAAATACTGGACCAAAATAAACGCCCAATTCCATTAAACAATCCAATGATAGCAACAAACATTGTAGCTTGTGTTGCGGACATTCCTACTACTTCTTGTCCTAAAACAGCCGCTTTCGAGATGATGGCAATTCCGCCACAAACGTTCAAAAACAGCAATAACCAAAGGGCAATAAACCGTTTGTCGGTAATGATTTCTTTTGGAGTTAAATCAATATGTTTATGTTGAATAATGCCAGCAGTTACAGGATTTGCCAAATATAAAGCACTCAACAACATACATATTCCGTAACCAATTCCCAATGTTGCAAAGGCTCCATACAATCCCATAGAAGCAATTAGTGGGGCAATTAAAAAGGAAGCTAACAAAGACCCTAAAGCAAAGGACATAATGATAATTCCGGAAGCTAATCCCGGTTTATCTGGAAACCATTTTACAACAGTATAAACAGGAACAACGTATCCAAATCCTAAACCAATACCTTGCAAAACACCAAATGTTAAGTAAAATAAGTAGATATTATCCACATTTACTGCCAAAGCACTACCTAACAATCCTAGTGTCAAAAAACTTGTTGCTAATAACCCTGCTTTTGTCGGGCCAATTTTTTGAGCCAATTTACCCATAAAAGCAGCCGTTAAACCTAAAAAACAAATGGCTAAACTAAATCCTGTTTTGGTATCGTGAGAATCCCAATTTAATTCTTTGGACAAAGGTTCTATCCATTTGCTGTACGCATAAATAGACCCGATTGACAGTTGCATAATCATTCCGGCCAACACGATTATATATTTATTTCTTTTCATTCTTAAACTTCTTAAATGCTTTATATTGAATTTATTTTATTTTCACGTTCTCTAAATACAAACTAAAAATAGCTTTGGCATTTTCTAAGGCTTCGGTGGTTGGCGATGGAGTGTCAGCAAGTGCATACTCCATATTCATCAACTCCCATTTATGTTTTCCCAATTGATGAAAAGGGATAATTTCTACTCTTTCTATGGTTTTATAGCCCGAAAAATGTTTCGCCCATTCGTGCAAATATTCCTCTTGATCGGTCCATCCTGGAACAAAAACATAACGCAACCACATTGGTTTACCTGTGCTTTCTCGGTGTTCAGCAATTTTTAATGTAGTGGTATTATTTAAACTGGTGAGTTTTTTGTGCCATTCTGGGTTGATGTGTTTCACATCTAACAACAGTAAATCGGTTCTTTCTAAGAGTTCTTTGGTGTGTTCATCTAAAACGCGTCCATTCGAATCCAAACAAGTATTTATTCCATTTTCGTGCAAACGATCGAATAAGTGAATTAATTTGGTTCTTTGCAACAAAGGTTCTCCTCCAGAAACGGTGACTCCTCCTTGCTTTCCAAAATAGGTTTTTTGTTTTAATGCTTTCGAAACCAATTCATCAATGTTGACCAATGATCCACCGTGAACATCAATTGAATCTGGATTTTGGCAATACAAACATCGAAATTGACATCCTTGAACAAATACCACCATACGTATTCCGGGACCATCGTGTGTTCCAAAGGTTTCCAAAGAATGAATTCTTAATATATTAGTATCTGAATCGTTTAATAAATGGGTTTCTTGTTCTGGGAAGTACATGTTTTGTTTTATTAATTGATGTTTTAAATGCTATTCCTTTA
>NZ_JAYWCK010000064.1:0-19564 GCF_043780635.1 Flavobacterium sp. | reverse complement strand
GCTGTTATGTGCTGGCTTTATTTTCTTAGCATTAATTCACCAGTATCAATTATTAGTTTTTCAATATTCAAATCAAGTTTATTTCTTTTCACCTTTTCTTTGAGCATTTCAAACCTTTTTAAGATTGTTGAGTGAAAAAAATTGAATCTTTCAATTTCATTAAGGTTAAAAAAATTCTCTTGGTCAATTATTATAGGAATTCCTATAGATTTCTCTTTGCGCCTGTAACTCCCCATTTCTTTTAAAGCTTCGCGTAAATAGGGAATAGGCCTTACATAAAATTCAAATAAGATAAGATGAAAATCTTGACCGTATGTTTGCCATTTCATCGATTTTAGTTGTTGATGCAGACCTTCGTTTCCCCAGAGATATGTTTTTACAATTTCTTTTTCAAGTTCTCCTATTTGAAAATTTGCATAAAATCCAAAAATATTATCATCTACAACTTCTGTCATAATTCTAAGGTAGTTTTTTTAAGCTTGCACATAACTTATATATACTCAGTTTCTAAGCCAAAAACAAAGTATATCTGTCTTTTTTAGCTGTATATATTCAACTATAGTTGAGTATTATTTTTTATAAATCGTCAAAAGGAGATTTAATATTTTGAATGTTTTTAGTACTAACATATTGATTTCTCAGGAAGTTTTTTTATTTTGGCGATAGCCAATTTATACTTTCTTCACGTATTGTGTAATAATTACGATGGTTTGACCATCAACTCTACCTTCAATATATTCAGCGTTTTCGTGGTCTAGTCTAATGTTACGAACAGCAGTTCCTTGTTTTGCCACCATACTAGAACCTTTTACTTTCAAGTCTTTGATTAGAACTACGGAATCTCCTGTGGCTAGAATGACACCGTTGCTGTCGCGGTGAATCACTTTGTTTTCGTCTTCTTCGCCTTCGCCAGTGGCTTGCGCCCAAGCTAAAGTATCTTCATCTAAGTACATCATATCCAGCAATTCTTTTGGCCAAACTGCTGCACGCATTCTGCTCAACATTCTCCAAGCGACAACTTGAACAGCTGTGTGTTCACTCCACATACTATCATTTAAACATCTCCAATGGTTTAAATCTACATTGTCTGGATTTTCAATTTGGTCAATGCAAGTACTGCAAGCCAAAATACTTTCGTCGGCTCCCCCTTTTTTTGTTGGTAAAACTTGATAAACTTTTGAGTTTTCGGTTGCTCCGCAAAGTTCACATTGAGATCCGCTACGTTTATTTAATGTTCTTTCCATTGTGTTGTTGTCTATTTTTATTTTTTGCAAAAATAGGGCTAAAAAATGCCTTTTAGCTAATTTATACTAAATACTATTTTTTTACACGTACGGAATCAGGAACTAGCAATTCATATTCACCGCCATTTCGAAGCACGTCTCTGACTATACTTGAACTAATAAAAGACGTTTTTGCGGCTGTTAATAAAAACACGGTTTCTATTTTTGATAATCGTCTGTTGGTATGAGCAATTGCTTTTTCGAACTCAAAATCTGCTGGATTTCGAAGTCCACGCAGGATAAAATTGGCTTTAATTTTATGACACAAATCAATCGTTAATCCTTCATAAACAATGATAGAAACCTTTGGTTCATTTTTAAAAGTTTCTTCAATAAAACGTCTTCTTTCTTCTAGCGAAAACATATATTTTTTCTCTGCATTGACGCCAATGGCAATAACAATTTCGTCAAATAGTGGAATTCCTCTTCTGATAATATCTTCGTGACCTAAAGTAATTGGATCAAATGATCCCGGAAATATAGCTTTTCTCATTTTAATTATTATTTATTTGTTTTTCAATTCTCCTGTCCGGAATAATCCAAATTAGGGCAACTGTGGTGTATAGTAATCCAGAAATCCAAGGTGAAACAAATGCCAATGGAACGGCTGAAATATAACAAGCTAGCGATATTTTACCTTTTTTATCTTTTTCAACAGCTTTGTATAAAATTGAATCCTTGCCTTCTAGTTTTATAATTTTATTTTGAAGAATCGTATAGGAAATAGCACACATCAATAAGATAATACCATAAACGCTCATTGGAACTGCTGCAAAATCCTGAGAACCAATCCAGCTTGTGCCAAAAGGAATCAAGGACAACCAAAAAAGCAAAAAAAGATTACCCCATAAAATCGAACCGTTAACTTTTTTTACAACTTGGAACATATGATGATGATTATTCCAATAGATGCCCACATAAGCAAAACTCAAAACATAACTCAAAACAACAGGAATTAATGGTTTTAAAGATTCAAAACTATTGTCGTTTGGAACTTTTATTTCCAAAATCATTATGGTGATAATGATAGCTAATACGCCATCGCTAAAGGCTTCGAGTCTGCTTTTATTCATATTTTATGTATTAGGTAATGCTAATTCTATGGCGTTGCTGAACAAATCTTCTAATGAAATTCCAGCTGCTTTGGCTTGTTGTGGAATCAAACTTTCGGTGGTGAGGCCTGGAATGGTGTTCATTTCAAGCATATAAGGTTCTCCGTCCACAAATATAAATTCGCTTCTGGAAAAACCTTTCATTTTCAAAACTTCATAAGCGCGTTTAGCCACTTCGCTTACTCTTTTTGTCATTTCGTCTGAGATTCTGGCTGGCGTAATTTCCTTTGATTTTCCTTGGTATTTGGCTTCATAATCGAAGAAATCATTTTCTGAAACAATTTCGGTGATGGGCAAAACAATTACTTTACCTTGATAATTGATGACTCCAACAGAAACTTCGGTTCCGTCAAGGAAACTTTCGATGATGATTTCGTTGTCCTCTTTGTATGCGATTTCGATGGCAATTGGCAACTCGTTTGCCGTTTTTACTTTGGAAATTCCAAAACTGGAACCTGATTTATTTGGTTTTACAAAACAAGGTAAACCAACAGTTTTTACGATTTCGGCAGTATCTATGTGATCTCCTTTGTTCAAATAATAAGAAGTGGCGGTTTTGATTCCGTAAGGTTTCAAAACCGAAAGCAAATCGCGTTTGTTAAACGTCAATGCTGATTGATAATAATCGCAGGAAGTTTGCGGCATTCCAATTAATTCAAAATAGGCTTGCATCAAACCATCTTCGCCCGGAGTTCCGTGAATGGCATTGAAAACACAGTCGAAAGTGATTTTAGTTCCGTTTACTGTAGTTGAAAAATCATTTTTGTCTATTGGAAATTCAGCATCTTTGTCATCGACATAAACCCATTTTTCTTTGAAAATATGGATTCGAAATCCGTTAAATTTTGTTTTGTCAAGATATTGAAAGACAACGTTTCCGCTGATTAAGGAAATTTTATATTCGCTTGAATATCCGCCCATTATGATGGCAATGTTTTTCATATTTTTAGGTATCGGGTTAGTCCCGATAGCTATCGGGACTGGGTTTTGGGTAAATAAAATGTTATTGTTAGTAGGATGTTTCTAGCCCTGATGGAAGCGGCATCCCACGCTTTTTAGCGTGGATACAGCGTACAGCAGGAAAAAGCTCCTAAAAACTATTAAACAAAATTAGAATTTTTTTTCGAACGAAATAGCTTTATCTTTGTCACTTATAAAAATAAATTTATGAGTTTACGAAAATATCTTAGCAGTCGCGTATTTTTTGTACAAGCATTAGCTGCTCTTGTCCTACTTGCCGTTTTGAGTTATTTGTTTATGCATTGGTTGACTTTCACCACAGATCACGGTCACGAAATCACGGTGCCGAATTTAGCCAAGTTGACCGAGCAACAAGTGGAAGACAAACTAGACGAGTTGGATTTAGATTATGTGCTTTTGGATAGCGTGGATTACAATAGTGATTTTCCTAAGTATTCTGTGGTGGAGCAAGATCCTTTGCCTGGAGCCAAAGTAAAAGAAGGCAGAAAAGTATATATCAAGATTAATGCTTCGGGCTTTTCGTCTGTGCGAATTCCTGATTTGATTGATAAAACCTATCGTGAAGCTGTGCCAACATTAAAATCATTGGGACTTGAGGAAGGAACTATTACTTATATTCCGAATCTTGGAAAGGATATGGTTTTGGAGATGCGTTTCAAAGGAAGAAACCTGAAAGTGGGCGACCGAGTTTTGAAGGCTTCCAAAATTGATTTGGTGCTGGGCGACGGCAAAGAAAGTTATGTAGAAGAAGTGGACACTACAGCCACACCAACAGAAGTAATACCTACCAATGCACAATAATATTGACACTACAGAAGATTTAGAGGACGAATTATACGAACATTATAGATTTGACATTCCCAAAGGGCAATTGCTCCTGAGAATCGACAAATACTTGATGAATATGATTCCGAATGCGACGCGAAATAAAATTCAGAATGCGGCAACTGCCGGCGATATTTATGTGAATGATCTTCCCGTAAAATCGAATTACAAAGTAAAACCCTTTGACGTGGTGCGCATTATGTTGTCGCATCCGCCGTTTGAAAATAGGGTAGACCCTGAAGATATTCCGCTTGACATTGTTTATGAGGACGACGCACTTTTGCTGGTAAACAAACCACCTAATTTTGTGGTTCATCCCGGTCACGGTAATTATACGGGAACTTTAGTGAATGCTTTGGCGTTTCATTTTGAGAATTTGCCAATGAACAGCAGTGAGCGTCCAGGACTGGTTCACCGAATTGATAAAGACACCTCGGGACTTCTTGTCATTGCCAAAACTGAAGCTGCGATGACGCATCTTGCCAAGCAATTTGAAGCGAAAACTTCCGAAAGAGAATATATTGCGCTAGTTTGGGGAAATGTGGTTGCCGATGAAGGAACGATTGAAGGCAACATTGCCCGTCACGTAAAAGACCGCATGCAAATGTCGGTTTTTGCAGATCCCGAAATTGGGAAACCTGCAGTGACACATTATAAAGTTTTGGAACGTTTTGGTTATGTGACTTTGGTTTCTTGTATTCTTGAAACGGGAAGAACACACCAGATTCGGGTTCATATGAAACACATAGGTCATCCTATTTTTAATGATGAGCGTTATGGCGGTCATTTGATTTTGAAAGGAACCACGTTTACCAAATACAAACAATTTATAGATAACTGTTTCAAAGCTTTGCCAAGACAAGCTTTGCACGCCAAAACACTTGGTTTTGTGCATCCTACCACAGGAGAGATGATGCGTTTTGACACTGAATTGCCACAGGATTTTCAGGATTGTATTGAGAAATGGAGAGGGTATTCGAAATCACATATGGTTGAGGAAGAGGAATAGTTGTTGAGATTGGTCCACGGATGACGCGGATTTTGACGGATAAAAACGGATTTTTTAATGAGAAATAAAATAAAAAGCTTCAATTGAGGCTTTTTTTGTGGGTTACTATTTAAAGTTACAATTCCTTTTCAAAGCATACGCTATTTTCAACCCCTTCATACTTGCCAAAATTTGGAATGGTGTTGTAGTGATTCTTTTTATAAAGGGCGATGGCTTCGGGTTGGTTTTTGCCTGTTTCTAAAACACATTTTTTAATTCCAAGTTCTTGGCACCAAATTTCTAATGCTTTTAGAATTTTAGATGCAATTCCTTGCCCGCGTTTTTGTAGTGGAACAAACATTCGTTTGACTTCCATTGTGTCTTTTGAATAGGTTCTCAGCGCTCCACAACCAATGGGTTTGTCTTGGTCGTAAGCCACAATAACATAATTTAGAGTGTTGGTTTTATTTAAAGCGGCATAAAATGAATGTTCATCGCCGTCACGTTCCTGTAGTTCAATATCTAACAGTTTTACCAATTCCTGAAAATTTGTATCATCAGAAGTTGTTCTTTTGGTAATAATCATGATGGGGGGGGTGTTGCTTTTTAGTTCGTCAAATGTGTCGGTTGCAGTATGCCATTATTTTAAAGTCAAGTTCAACAAGCAAGTATTTGTTGTCAACAAACCTGTAAATATCTAAACATTTAAAGTGGTCTTTATTTCTGAATTCTCTTCTGGCTTTTTCAATTCTAATGTTGTCCAATCTGATGCTATTTTCTAACCTGATTTTTCTGTCCACTTCAGTAATAATATTTTCCTGAAGTTCAGAAATTTCTTGTAGCTTATCACATTCTCCTTTAAAAAAGTCATCAAGAAGGTATTCGAAATCCTGTAAAATATGATTAAATGCTTCGATTTTTTGGTTTGGCAGAAATCCATTGTGTTTTTTTTTGTCAGTAAATCCAAGATGGTCAAGATAAAAAGGATGGTTAACTATGCAATTGCCATATTGGTAAAGGATTTGACTTGTAGAAAAGCGATAATCAACAATAAATTTTTTATTCTTATTTTTGTAAGAGGCTAAACTAAAATGGCTATCTGAATTGTCACCAAAGTTATATTTATCAAACTCAAAGCCATATTCCTTCAAAAAAGGATCTAATAATTTAAGCCCATTTGATAAGTCTTCTATTAATAGCATTTTATATCAATTTATAACTGTGACAAGTCAATTTTATTATGCTCTGATACTATGGATTTGGTCGTTTACAATCCAATTTGTACTATCAAATGTAATTAAAATCAGTTAGATACACAAACAGAGAAAGAATACTTTAAAACTAATTTCATTCCTACTGTTGGCTATTTAATTCTTGATTTATAGACAACAATAATACCTGTTCTTAAAATTTCAATCGATTTCGTAAAAGTAAATGTAAATTTCATACACATAATCTTGTTTTTTGGATATTAATGCACCTAGAAGCACTTTATTTTTTATTATATTTACTGTCGCATTAAGTTTACCTATAAAAATAAATTTCAATAAAAATATAAATGAAAAGAGTATTAGTTGCTACAGGAGGTGGAGATTGTCCTGGTTTAAATGCTGTAATTAGAGCTATTGTAAAAAGAGCATCGCAAGAGAAAGATTGGGAAGTCATTGGAAGTATTCAATCATTTGATGGTATTTTACGGGAACCAACCGAAATAATGATATTAGACGAAAAAGCAGTTTCAGGTATTCACGTAGATGGCGGAACTATCATTGGCACAACCAACAAAGGTGGACCATTTGCGTGGCCAATAAAAAACCAAGATGGAACCTGGAGTGCTGTTGACCGTTCTGATGAAATGATACGTAAATTGCAGTATATGGGAGTGGATGCCGTTATAAGTATAGGCGGAGATGGATCTCAGAAAATTTCTCAGCAACTTTTTGAAAAAGGATTGAATATTATTGGAGTTCCAAAAACCATAGATAACGATTTATCTGCAACCGATTTTACATTCGGATTTCAAACAGCGGTTCAAACAGCTTCTGAAGCTGTTGATAAATTAGTCACAACGGCCGCTAGTCACAATCGTGTTTTAGTTCTAGAAGTAATGGGAAGAAATGCGGGTTGGATTGCTTTAAACGCAGCTATTGCAGGTGGAGCTGAAGTATGTTTAATTCCTGAAATTCCTTATGACATTGAGGTTGTTGCGAAAAAATTACAAAGTCGATACAACAGTAGAGGAAAAGGAAATGCCATTGTTGTAATAGCGGAAGGAGCAATACCCAAAGGAGGAACCTTATTATCAGAAAAAAGTAGTGAAATTGGATATGAAAATCTTCGTTTAGGAGGCGTAGCCCATAAATTAGTGAATGATTTAAAATCAATAGGTTTTGAGGCAGATATGCGCGAAACAGTATTGGGACATTTACAAAGAGGCGGAATCCCAACAGCTTATGACAGAATATTGGCTACCCAATTTGGCGTAAAAGCATTTGAAATGGTTCTGGAAGGAAAATTTGGCGAAATGGCTGCTTATAGACATCCGGATATTATTTCGGTACCTTTTAAAGATGCTATTGACAATCCTAAATATGTTGATCCAAATTGCGATTTGGTGACAACTGCTAAAGGTGTTGGAATAAATTTTGGTGATTAATTTATCAAACTAAAATAGTCTTTCTTCCATGGTTTCCAGGGCAAACGCACCAATTATTTTTTTTGCCACGAATTACACTAATTTTCACTAATTTTAGTGATTCTAAAAATAAAATTTGCTTCGCCTGTTCGCTTCACTCCAGTCACGAATTTTATCTGCATTAGATAGATTCGTGGAATATATACCATCCAAATTTGTGTCAATTCGTGTAATTCGTGGCTGATTTTTTGTGTAGAATTAGATTCAAAATCAAGCACTATAGAGTGAACCCTGCACAATTTTCCTGCGTTCAATTTCTTTCTCCATATAGGTTTGAATATTCGATTTATTCAAGCCCCAATTGGGCGCAATGAGCAAATCCCAATCCGAAATTCCAAACAAACGTTGAATAACGATATCAGGACGCAAGAGCGGAAGTATTTCACAAAGCAAATCGGTGTATTCTTCTAAACTGAAAAGTTTAAAGGGATTTTTCTTGTATTTTGCTCCCATAATTGAGCCTTCGACAATGTGTAAATGATGGAATTTGACAAATTTTATTTGTGGAAAACGGTTGATTTCGTGAATGTAATTCAACATCATTTCTCGTGTTTCCCAAGGGAAGCCAAAAATGGTATGGACACACAAATCAAGCTTGCTGTCTTTTAATAATTCTACTGCGGCAACAAATTCGGCGTGACTGCAACCTCGATTAATTTGGTCTAAGGTTTCGTCATAAATTGATTCCATTCCCATTTCTAAATCCACGTCAAATCGATCACAATAGCTTTCTAGCAAGGCTACTTTTTCAGCATCAATGCAATCAGGGCGAGTGCCTACAGAAAAACCAACAACATCCTCGGTATTTATGGATAATGCCTCGTCGTACATCGTTTTTAAATAGTGAACTGGCGCATACGTATTAGTATTTGGCTGAAAATAAACAATGTATTTATCGGCTTTGTAATAGGTTTTAGCTCGTACCATTCCATCCTTTAACTGCGCTTGCATCGTGATTGAAGTTCTGGAAATTTCTGGCGTGTACGAATCGACATTGCAATAGGTGCAACCGCCGTAGCCTTTACTTCCGTCTCGGTTGGGGCAGGAAAAACCACCATCAACAATTACTTTATAAACACGCTGTCCGTTGTATTTTTTGCGCAAGTGCGCTCCGTAATTATTGTATCCTTTAACTTCTAAATCGGGTGTTGTGCTCATTCTTCAAAAATACGAAATTCGATTTGCTATTACAGTTGAAATTTGTAAAAAAAACTCAGTGAAACGCGTTTAAAATTAAGTGTCATTATTAAAAAGGAAAAAAGAAAACAGCCACGAATTTCACGAATATAGCACGAATTTCTATTTTAATTTTTAAAAAAATTAGTGAAATTAGTGAAATTCGTGGCGAAAATTTTTAAAAGTGTTTGCTCTGGTAAAAACTAAAATTTCTTACTTTTTGAAACTAATTTCGTCCAAAGCAATAGTGTATTCTATTCTTTGATTATTGTTGATGTCCCAGATTTCCATTTTTATTTGGGGAATTTTCTTTTTCCAGTCTATGGTTAGCATTCCAAAATGATTGTCCATAATTGGGCCTTCAATGCGATTTTTGTTAGGAGTGGCAAATAACCAAGTGGAGGAAAGTCCGCTAGCAGTAACATCATAAATGGGATACAAATCAGGCGCAGTAAGTTTTGAAATTTCGGCATAATGAACGTCGCCGGTTAGGAACAAAACTCCGTTTGCTTTTGTCTTTTTGATTAAATCCAGAAATCTGTGTTTCTCTAAAGGGAAGTTTGGCCAGCCTTCATAGCCATTGTATTCAATGGCAAACTGTGAGCCAGAACCAATCAGCCGTAAGTCAGCAGGTTTCTTTAATTCTTCTTCCAGCCATTTCCATTGTTTTGTGCCTAAATAAGTGGAGTCAGGTTCTTGTTGAGGTGCATAATCCAATTCATAAAAATACCTTTTATCATTGGCAACTTCCCCTTGATATTTTCTATAATCATCTCTAAATGTGCGGTTATCAAGTAAGATTATTTGCAGTTTCTTTCCATTGGTTTCATACATGTACGAAGTGTAAATGCCTTCGTGCTTTCTTCTTTCGGAATCTTTGGGTTCATTAAAGAATTTTAAGAATATTTCTTTTGATTCTGTTTTGAAAGGATAATGTCTTCCAATATCATTCAAACCATAATCGTGATCGTCCCAAGTGGCAATAATAGGTACATTTTTCTTCAAATTTTGGAAAGAGGGTTTTGCTGCCAATATGTTGTATTTCATTTGAAGCGTATCCATACTTTTGGTGTCTCCATAAATGTTGTCTCCAAGAAAAATGAATAAATCCGGCTTGTGTTTTACTACAAAATCAAATATTGGTAAAGGATGATTTTCGTGTGCGCAAGAACCGAAAGCAATTTTTGAAATGTTCTTTTGTGAAAAACAGGATATGGAAATCATCAATATAACGATTAAAGCCAAATGTCTTTTTTTGTTCATTTTTCTATTTTTTATTTATTTCGAGTCGCATCAGCAAGTCAGTTTGGATATCATTGCCCAAAGTAAAAATATGTTTGTCAAATTCGACAAAACCATTTTTTGAATAAAATTGAAGTGCTCGGTGGTTTTCTTCCCAAACGCCTAACCAAAGGTAGTCAACTCCACTTTGGTGTGCAGTTTTTACAGCTTCGTCAAGTAATAATTGCCCTATTTTTTTTCCTAGAAATGCTTTTACAACATAGATTCTATGGATTTCTATTGCTTGGTTGTTGAATATTTCGGTTTGGGTCTTCCCAAAATTAAGTTTTAAGTATCCAATGGTTTTCTTGTCCAAAGTGGCAAGATAAAATGCTGATTCAGGATTATTTATTTCTGAAGCCACTTGTTCAGAATTGAAATTTTCCCGGACATAATTCTCCATATTTTTGGGCGTGTTTACATCCGCAAAAGTTTCGACGAAAGTTTGCTTGCTGATTTCTTGGATGGATTCAAGGTCGGAAATTGTTGCTTTTCTAATTATAATTGGGCTCATAATAATATTGAAAGTTCTATTTGTATTTCATTCAAAAATACATAAATAAAATGAGGGAGAATTTTCATTTTCGGTTTTTCAATTTGTACTTTTGAAACTTTGAATCAAGAGAATCCTAAACTATGAAAATTGTCATATCACCAGCCAAATCCTTGAACTTTGAAAAGCTTTTGCCTACCAAAGAACATTCGGAAGCACTGTTTCTAAAAGAAGCACGCCAAGTCCATAAAGTTTTGAAGCAAAAATCTCCCGCAACACTTTCGGAATTAATGGACATTTCGGATAAATTGGCCGAATTGAATTGGAAACGAAATCAAGATTGGAAAACTCCTTTCACTCCTGAAAATGCTCGTCCAGCAATTTTTGCCTTCGATGGGGATGTCTACACAGGATTGGATGCGTATTCGATTCCAACCGAAAAACTAGAAGTTTTACAAGACAGTTTGCGGATTTTATCGGGTTTATATGGACTCTTGAAACCTTTGGATTTAATGCAGGCTTACCGATTGGAAATGGGAACTAAGTTACCCATTGGCGAAAGCAAAAATCTTTACGAATTTTGGAAACCAATAGTCACAAAAGCATTAAACAAAGAACTTCATAAGGGAGAACTTTTCATCAATTTAGCAAGCAACGAATATTTCTCGGCAGTTGATGTAAAAGCTTTAAAAGTTCCAATAATTACTCCAGAATTCAAGGATTATAAAAACGGAAAACTAAAAATAATCAGTTTTTTTGCTAAGAAGGCTAGGGGATTGATGGTTCGTTACATCATTGATACTAATGCAAATACCGTCGAAGATTTGAAAGGTTTCAACTATGAAGGTTATCAATTTGATGCTAATTTATCAAAAGGGAATCAGCTTGTCTTTACGAGATAGTTTTCTGGTAACAGTTTGCTATCCGCCTTCTGCAAGCTGCCACCTGATTTAATGCATAGCTTCAGCCATATCAATTTTATTTTTTCCTTTTTTGATCATCAAAATAAAAGGAATGCAAAGCAAAAACAGGATTCCTAAATACATAAAAATATCCATATATGTCAATACGGAACTTTGAACCATAACTTTGAACTCAATGGCTTTATAGGCTTTTGATAAAGCTTCATTGAAAGTAAATCCTTTTGCCATAAATCCTTGTTGCAGTTTTTGTACCGTTTGTTGCACTTGAAAAGAGGTTTGGTCTAGATGTGAAATCAAATTTACCCTATGTTGTTGATTGAATATTGCAATAAAAGTCGTGATAATGGCAATTCCAAAGGAACCTCCTAATTGTCTCATCATACCTGTAAAAGCGGCTCCTTCGCCAATATGTTTTCCCTTGAGTGTCGATAAAGATAGTGTCGTGATGGGTACAAATAATAATCCTAATCCAACACCTCTTAATATTAATGGCCAAAACATTTCCTCGGCACTGGTGTCAGGGGTAATGATGTTATGCATCCAAAACGTAAAAAAGAAAAATATCATAAATCCTACGGCTACCATATAAGCCTGAGGTACGCCTCGTTGTATCATTTTACCAATAAAAGGCATCATAATTCCAGTAGTTATAGAACTCGGAATCAATAATAAACCTGCATCAGTAGCACTCCATCCTAAAACTGATTGCGTATAAATAGGAACTATGAAAGTAGATCCATACAATCCAAATCCCATAATGAAACTCATAATGGTTCCCACTCTTAAATTTGTGTTTTTTAATACTTTTAAGTTGACAATTGGGTGTTTATAGGTTAGTTCTCTTTTAATAAAAAGAAGTAATCCAAATAGAGAAACAACACTTAAGCTAAGAATCAAGTTGTCATTAAACCAGTCGTCTTGTTGTCCGTGTTCCAAGACGAATTGCAAGGAACCGATAAAAGACGCCAGATAGAAAATTCCCCACCAATCGACTTGGTTGGCTTTGAGTTTGTCGCCATATTTTGGACTTTTAACAAACATCAACGTCAATATTGTAGCAATAATCCCAATAGGAATGTTGATGTAAAAAATATAAGGCCAAGAAAAATGATCCACAATATAACCTCCCAAAGGCGGACCCAATGTAGGTCCCACAATTACGCCCATACCATAAATGGCTTGCGCCATTCCTCTTTTGGCAACAGGATAACTTTCGGTAATAATGGTTTGTGCAGTCACCAACAATGCTCCACCGCCAAGTCCCTGAATAAATCGGAAGGCGACGAGTTCCCAGATATTATCGGCATTTCCACATAAAAAAGAAGCTACCGTAAAAATAATGATGGAGGCAGCAAAATAATTTCGCCTTCCAAATTGCTGTGAAAGCCAACTCGTCATTGGAATTACGATTACGTTGGCAATAGCATAAGCAGTAATTACCCAAGCAATATCCGTCAGTGTGGCGCCAAGGCTTCCTCGCATATTGTTTAAAGCCACGTTTACAATTGTGGTATCTACAATTTCAAGCAAGGCACATAGAACGGCAGTTACCGTAATAATTATCCTTCTGAAACCATATTCTACTAATTCGTCTTCCACCTTTTTTGCTGTTTTTTATGAATTATTTTGTCTTTTCCTGTGAATAGCAGTATTAATCCAAATGAACATCAACTTCCACATTCATTCCCGGACGCAATAATTTTATTTTTTCGGCATCGTTTGAGGCATTCAAACTTATTTTTACAGGCAATCTTTGAATGGTTTTCACAAAGTTTCCTGTAGCATTATCTGGTGGCAACAAGGAAAATTTAGAACCGGTTGCTGGCGAAAATGAGGTAACCGTTCCTTCAAAATCATAATTAGGATAAGCATCCACTTTTAGTGTTACTTTTTGTCCAATAACCATTTTGTTCAATTGTGTTTCCTTGAAATTTGCAATTACCCAAGCCGTTGTATTGTTAATTATGTAGAATAACGATTGTCCCGGTTGCACTAATTGTCCCGGTTGGATGTCAATTTTAGAAACCTGTCCATCGATGACAGCCGTGATAACGGTATAGGTTAAGTTTAGTTTTGCCGCATCCAGTTGCGCTTTGGCTCTTTTGATATTGGCCGCAGCCACTTCGGTTTGTTTGTTCGAAACATTCGATTTGGCTACAATCGCAGATTTTTGATAGGAACTTGCTTTTTGTTGTTGTTGCAAAATACGAACCTGATTTTCAGCTTCTTGTTTGGCAGTCAAAGCTTGTTCGTATTGTTGTTTTGTAATGGTATGATTTTTATACAAATTGTTGTATCGGTCGTAATCATTGGTCACTTGATTCAACCTTATTTTTGCCGATTCAATATTTCCTCCTGCCGATTGCACATTCGCATCAGAAACAGAAATACTAGCCATTGCGCTACCAATATCAGCTTTTGCCACTTCATAACTACCTTCGGCTGCTGCCAATGCTGCATTTGCATCTTCCACTTTTAATTGATAATCGCGAGTATCGATGGTAAATAAAGTATCACCTTTCTTCACAAAATCATTGTCTTTGATGTAAACTTTGCTTACATATCCAGAAACTTTAGGAATGATTGGGTTCATATTTTTCTCTATTTGAGCATCATCAGTACCTTCGTGTGACAAGGAATGAATGTATTTGAAAACGCCATAAGTACCGCCTACTAGAATCAATACGGCAAATATGATAATGAATTTTTTATTTGTTTTTTTCTTTTCCATAAGAGATTTCGATTATATTTTTGAAAGGTTGAAGGTTTGTGATAATTGTCCAGTCACAGAAAGCAACTCATAATATTTTTGAATGATGTTAGCTCTGGCTAAAGCATTATTGATTTTTGAGCTTAGTTGTTCCACATCAGCTTCGAGTAAATCATTCGTGTTCGAAAGTCCGTTGTCGTATTTGTCTTTTACGATTCTGTAATTTTCCGATGATTGAGCCGCAGCTTCAAGGTAAACCTCATTTTGTTTTAATGCCAAGTCATAGTCTTCAATGGCCTGCTTCACTTGTACTTTGATATTATCGGTAAGGATTTCTTTGTAATTCTGAGCTTCAAGCGATTTACTTTCCGCGATTTTTACATTAGTGCCATTTTTTAAAATACCACTCAAATCATAAGAAACTCCTACTCCAAAATTCATTGCGTTTTGAATTGTAATTACATTTTCCAATCCCAAAGAAGCATAACCTCCCAGAAGTGAAACGGACGGATAATAGGAGCTTCGCGCCATTTTTACTCCAGCTTCCCTAGCTTTTTCTTGAAATCGCACCGCTTCTAAATCCTTGCGATTTTCCAATGCTGGTTTTTCATCCGTAGGAACATTATCCATCTGGAAATTGATAAAATCGCTTTCGTTGATTTTTAATTTTGTTTCTGGCGACAGTTTCAAAAGTGAAACCAAATAATAGTTTACGACATTCAAATTGTTGTTGATTTCGTCAATAGACAATTGTATTTTCGAAAGCTGTAATTGCGATTTCAACAAGTCGTTTCTTGGAATAATTCCATTTTTTTCCAATTCGATAAAATCTACCACGCGCTGTTCTGCTTGCTTTTGATTGTCTTTTAACAATTCCAAAGTTTTTTGGGCCTTGTACAAACTGGCATAATAATTTACCACCCGCATCGCAATTTCTTCTTTAGTTTGCGCTGCAGTTGCTGTTTCGGCTTGGTACAAATTTTCGGAAATCTTGATGTTGTTCTGCGTTTTAAAACCAGCAAAAACAGGAAGGTTGGCATTGATTTGTCCAATTAATAACTGATTTCCGGCTGGAAAAGGAGTTCCACTTTGTTTAAATTTTATGTCAACCGTTGGGCTAATAAAATTTTGATATTGGCCCGAAAGCTTCATATCAGGATATTGGGTATTCTTTTTCGATTGTAATTCGTATTTCGAAGAATTTACTTTTGAATTTGCCAAGTTGACTTCGTTACTTTTCGACCACGCCATATGAATGGCTTCGTCGAGCGTTAAACTAGTTTTTTCTTGTGCATCTATGGATGAAATTCCAATAAAGTAAACCCCCAAAAGGAATAATTGACTAATTTTCATATATCAAAAGGGCTTTTATGGTTTGTTGAATGTGCTTTTTTAAATCGGTTTTTATGTAATTGTTGAATGCTTCTCCGGTTTTTAGGTCCAATAATTCTTCAAAGAAGGGTTTGTTCATATAGAAATGGAAGTATGTCCCAAGAATTGTTGGCAATATAAGCGGAATTATGACATCTTTTCTGAACACGCCTTTGGCTTGACCTTCTTGAATAATAAGTTCCAATGATTTTAGGTTTGACTTTTTTATTTCTGAAAAAGACTGCATATCCAAAACTCGTTTCTTTGATGCTAATTCAAAATGAAGAATGCGGTAAATTCCTTTGTGACAATTGATGCGATTGATGTATAGCTCAATTAGTTTATTTATTTTTTCAACAGGTTCGAGGTCTTCTTCTATTAAATTTACTAATAGTTCTTTTAGTCCGGAAGTTTTATATAAAATCAAGGCTTCCAATAAATGTTCCTTGGAACCAAAATAATACGAAACCATAGCGATGTTAATCTTCGCTACTTTTGAAATATCTCGAATCGAAGTTCCGTCAAACCCTTTCTCAGCAAATAGCGTTTCTGCTACTTCGAGGATTTGAATTTGTTTGTCGTTTAAATCTGTTTTCAAGGCGTTTTGGTTTTAAAAAAGGCAAAATTAAACAAGCGTTTAATTTAAACACTTGTTTAATTTTATTTAACTTTTTTTTAACGGTTGTTTAGAGACAATTTTTGGGTTGTAATACTGCTTAAATTAGTTTTTTTGAAAAAAAACAGTTGCAAGAACATTCTCTCGCAACTGTTTAATCAATTAGCTTTGTTTGGATTAATTCATTTCCACAGTAATTGGTAAATCATAAGCAGTTCGCACAGGTTTTGAATTAATCATTCCCGGAGTCCATTTCGTTCTCAAGGATTTCAAAACCCGAATAGCTTCTTTACCTAATCCGTATCCAGGATCTCTTTTTACTTGAATACTGGTCATACTTCCGTCTTTTTCAATCACGAAGGATACATAAAGTTTCATTGTGCTGATACCGTCGATGTCTGGTTTTTCATAATTATTGCCAACATAATTATAGAATTTTTGCATTCCACCCGGGAATTCAGGAAGTTTATCCAGCGCAGACGCAGTAACTATAATATTTGGATCTACTATTGGCAATGTTGGATTTTCAACGGTTCCGGTTGTATTGTCTGTTCCAGTTCCGCCTGCTGTTCCTGGATTTAAAGGATGATTTTCAATTGTGTTATTGGTTGGAATAGCAGTAATTACATCTGGAGTTGCAGAAACAACTAATGGTGACAAAGCAGTAGGTTCTTGAGGTGTTTTAGCTTGACCTGTATTTACTTGTGTTTTGGGTTTTATTGGCTCCACAAAATAATGCGTAACAGTAATGGGTTCGTCAATGATTGGCGCGACATTTGTTATTATTGGCTTCTCGAGCAAATTAGATAATGTAAAAACAACACCAAAAGCAGAAATCAATAAAATCCCTGAGAAAAACGCCATTACGGTAGTTTTTGAACTGTCGCGGCGCAACTGGTAGGCGCCATATTCTTTGTTCCTGTTTTCAAAAACAAGGTCAATCCAGCTGGTTTCGTAAATACTTAATCTAGACATAATAAATGGTTTTAAGGGTTAAGTATCTATTGAGTCATATGCAGCTGTTTTAACATAGAACGAAAATAATATGTAATATAATATATAAAATGTTGTTTATTTTGTAATTATTTTAACAAGAAGAGTAAGGTTCTTTATTTTTGGGTTTGAATGAGGTTTACAGTGATAATGGAACTCCATTTATCAAAGTTAATTTTGTTGCTGAAATGGCTCACTACTTATTCTAGGACAAAAAAAATAGTCTCGTTTTTAAAGAATACTTCTTCTGGGGATATTATATAAAAAAAATGGCGAGTAGCCATAAATGTCTTTTTTTAACAACGTGTCGCGGCTTTGCGAGGTTGCGAACTTCGTAACCGATTATTTTCCGTTAAAGATAAAAATTCTTGCGAAACGTAAACGTGAACTTACAACAAAATTCGCAATTGCGAGAAACGGCTGTTGGCAGATCGGTTTTTTATTTATTCCAATTTTCGGTTTCGCTTCCGCACCGCTTTTAAGTCGGAAACAATTATAATTTTTTTAATATGAATTCATATATAGCGATAATTGCAACTACAATTCCAAATACCCAAGATGCGATTTCAAGAAAAGACCTTTTAGGCGGATTACTTGCTATTGTTTTACTTGCATTATGTATCTCAGGATTAATAAAATCACTTTTCGACGATTGAATTCCGTGATTATCTCCTCCTATATAATTTCCCTTAATAGAAATGTTAGTTGTTTTTTCAGATTTTTTTGATTTGCTTTCTTTATCGGATTCTAAATACTTAAACCAACCGCCATTTTTCATTTCAAGTCCTTTAGATGTTAATTTAATACTATTTGTATTAGGTATTAGTATATTTAAATATCCTTTTCCTTCTAAATATCTAATTATTGTGTCTATGTCTTTTATGGGAATATTAAATTCTTTTGATGTTTTACTTTTAAAATCAAGCATTATGGTAGCTCTCATTTCTGCAATATCAAATAGACGTTGTATTATTTCATTATTCATTACCAATCTGATTTTTAAATTATTTAGTCAAACATTTTAAAAATTCAATTAACTTATAATTATCTGAATATGATTTGTCAAAAATATAAAGTCTAGCATCTGTTAATTCATTATTTTTTAATAATTCTAGGTCTGAATCGTTTAATTTAATAAATGCAGAATACAAATAACCTAAGTCTCCATCGTATTTAGTATCAAGCCTTTCATCTGGTTTTTCTATTTTTTTATTATTTTTCAGAAGTAATATAACCCCTTTTTCATTTAACCCAGATACAGTAGCCCCATATACACCAATACTTAAATAAAATGATTTAGATCCATTTTTTTCAATTTTAAATATAGATACTAAGTCTCCAGTTGAAGCTTTATACTGTATTGCATTTGTAAATTTATCTATACTTTTTTCTATTTCTTCACAATAAAAGTCTGCTGGAAGTACTATGCCTCCAATTATTTCAAAAAGAAAATCACGATCATAAGTAGGGTTATAATCATAGTATAATATGCCGATATCTTTGTTTTCTAATACTAGCTTGTAACGTTCATCTTGTATTTCATCAGTATAAGGAATTGCTTTAGTTACTGTAAAATTTTTATTAACTAATGATTTATATTTAGAATAAGGGCTTGATTTATCATAAGTTTTTGATAGTTTTTCATCTTTAAAAAAACCTTTATATCCATACATTTGATTCAGTTCATCTTTCATAGGTAATACCCTCACTTGCTTACCAATTAATAAATCAACATGCTTACCTACAAAATTTTGTGAAAAACAAAATTGAATAACTATTAAAAATAAAAGGTTAAATATTTTTCTCATATTATTTATTTTAAAATGTGTGTTTTTTTTATTTATTTTCATTCTGAAATATATTATCTTTAATTTCATTTTCCCTAAACTGTCTGCCAACGTCAGACTGTGAAAAAACTTCCGTTTAGCATAAACAAATATAGTAAAATAGTTGTTCAAAAGCAGGTTTTTTCGTATTTTTAAGAATGCAACACATCACAGGAATTTCCCGCCATCAGATGCGTATTTCTAGTTTAGAAGACGCCATTTCTGCTGACAATCAAGTACGTTTTATAGATGCCTTTGTAAATAGTATAGAACTTTCTAAACTAGGTTTTG